>DATJDB010000182.1:0-5771 GCA_035497635.1 Pseudomonas sp.
CTTCAGCAGTAACGAAGGTTTTATCCACGCCGTGGATGCCAGTACAGGGATAGAAAAGTTCGCCTTCATTCCCAAGGAGTTGCTGCCCAACCTGGGGGCTTATTACAAGAATGCTCAAGGTGGAGCCAAGACCTACGGCATGGATGGGCAGATCAACCTATGGGTCGAGTATGGTCAACTGGATGCCGACAACCAGACCCGCAGCCTGTCCAAGGCGTTCCTTTATGCCGGTATGCGCCGGGGTGGACGCAACTACTATGCGCTGGATGTAGGCAACCTGGATTCACCCACCCTCAAGTGGGTTATCAAGGGCGGTGTGACGCCGGGTTTTGACGCGCTCGGGCAAACCTGGGCAGCACCGTTGCTGGGCCAGCTCAAGGTCAACGGCACACCGACCAAGGTGCTGATCCTGTCCGGTGGTTACGACACCAACCAGGATGACGACGAGCCGAATACTCCTAGCAACGACACGCGCGGCAATGCCTTATTCATAGTCGATGCCGACAGCGGAAAGCTGTTGTGGCGGGCCGGCAGCGATCAAGCGGCCGACCTGCAGATCACCAGCATGACCAACAGCATTCCGGCCGAGCCGGCACTGGTCGATATCGATGGCAACGGGCTGGTCGATATCCTTTATGTCGCGGATACACGCGGGCAGATCTTCCGCATCGATTTCGACCACAGCGGTACCAGCAGCGCCGCCACCGGCGGGCGGATCGCTGCCTTGGGCGGCGCCACGGCGGCCGACAACCGCCGCTTCTACAGCACGCCGGACATCGCCCTGCACCGCGAGCGCGGTAGCCAGCCCCATTTCACGATCGCCATTGGCTCGGGCTATCGCGCCCATCCGCTCAATGAGGACACCGAAGACCGCTTCTATGTACTGCGTGATTACAGCGTGTATTCGGCACCGACGAGCTATACGACGCTGACTGAGGCTGATCTGACGGATGTTTCCAGCGTGAGTGTAAGTGGCGAGGCGGCTGAGGCGATCCGCACGCAGCTAATCGCCAAGGAAGCGGAAATCAACGCGCTGAATGCCACAGTAGTTTCGGCCCAGTTAGCACTGACAGACTATCGGGCCTCCAGCGGCCTGACGGGCAAGTATCAGCAGTGGCAACAGGAACAGGCCGAGGCACTGTACCGCCAGCAGCAGCTGGAGCGGGTCCTTGAGCAGGATCCGTTTGTGGAGCAGCATGCGCCGGAGTCAAAACAGCAGCGGGATTTCCAGGCCCAAGTCGCCGATGTGCAGGCACTGCTCGATGCCTGGGTGGCAGCAGATCCGGACAATACCGACTTGATTGCCTACCGTACCCAGCTGGCCACGGTCTACGGGAATCTATTGCAGTGGCAGGCGTCACTGGAGGCCTTTCAGGCCACCGTGACGGCCAAGGAAGCGGAGCTGGTGGCAGCCCGCAACGACCCGGAAAACACTGACGTGGCTCGACTGGAGCAGGAGCTTGGCGATTTGCGTCAGGACTACGTAACTGCCGCAGCCGGGCGCGATAGGCTGAATGCCACGCTGCCTAACCTGATCGCCGCCGCCAGTGCCGCTACGACAGATCGTCAGGCGGCCCTTAACGACTTGCAGTCCGCCATTACTAGCGCCGGAATCTGGGATAGCGGTGCTGGCCAGCTCGAGAGCGAGCTGCTGGCGCGCGACGAGCAGGGCAAGCTGCAAGACTTGCAGAACTTGGCTGACAGCCAGGCGAATGATATCCGCCTGCTGGCCGAACATGAGGCCGAGCGCCAGCAACATCTGGTCAATGCCACTGTCTTGCTGGCTGCCATCGAAGCGCTGCAGGCGCAGTCGTATGCCGATTCTCCCGCGATGACTGACGAACAGCTGGCCGCAGCGCGGGAGCAGTATGGTGATGACCTCACCATCCTTGAGGTCTACCAGTTCTTGCTGGATTGGGCGATTGCCGAAGCCTCCGAGCAACTACCTGGCCTGCGTTCGGAGATCAATACCCTCTACGCCCAGCTGCAGCCGGGCGACAACTACACACCCAATCAGACCCTGCTCGGCCAGAGCCAGGGCTGGTTCATGCGCTTGCCCCATGGCGAGAAGGTGCTTTCGGCCTCCACTTCCTACAAGGGCGTGGTGCTGTTCAGCACCTTCAGTCCGCGCGGCCAGGCGGTCAGCACCTGCGGGCCGGATGTTGGTCGGGGTCGCTACTACGCCCTCAACCTCAGCGACGCCAGCGGCGTGTTCCTCAAGGATGATGTGGTGGTGCGCGGCTTCGACCTGAATCGCAGCGGTATTCCGCCGAGTCCGTCGGTGATTCTGGATGATGGTCCCAGTGCTTCCGATGGCGACAACAACGACGGCGACGAAGACGATACCGATCGGGGTAATGCTCCCCACGACTGCATCGGTACGGAATGCCAGAAAACCCGCTGCGGCCCCGGCGCGGGAAAACGCTACTGCGAAAGCACCCCGGTGACCCCAACCTACTGGAGAGAAAACTGATGCGCCAGCAAGGCTTCACGCTGATCGAGCTGATGATCGTCGTGGCGATCATCGGCATCCTGGCGGCCATAGCCTACCCGAGCTATCAGGACTACGTCCTCAGGACGGGGCGCGCCGATGGAAAGGCCAAGCTGATGGAGATCATTCAGGCTCAGGAGCGCTTCTATTCCCAGAACCAGCGCTACACGGCCACATTGGGCGCCGCCGGACTCGGCTACTCCGTCGACCCGGTGATTTCCGATGAGGGCCGTTACAGCATCGCGGCGGCAGCCTGCGGCAACGGCGCCGGCCAGGTGATCGCCAACTGTGTGATCCTCACGGCAACCACACGGGGGGCGCAGGCCAATGATGTCGCGTGCGGGAACCTGACCCTGAACAGCCGGGGCGAGCGGGGGCGCAGCGGCAACGGCAATCTGGATAGCTGCTGGTAATGCGCTGATTGCGCAACAACGACAAGGCCGGCGAATACGCCGGCCTTGTCGTTTCAACCGTTGCGCGTGTTACAGCTGTTTGACGCGCAATTCCTTAGGCATGGAAAACGTGATGTTCTCCGGCCGTCCTTCCAGCTCCTCGGCACCGGTTGCGCCCCATTCGCGCAGCTGCTGGATTACGCCGCGCACCAGCACTTCCGGGGCGGAGGCGCCGGCGGTGATGCCGATCTTGTCGATGTCTTCGAACCATTCACGCTTGAGGTCCTCGGCGCCGTCGATCAAATAGGCGGGCGTGCCGATGCGTTCGGCCAGTTCGCGCAGGCGGTTGGAGTTGGAGCTGTTCGGGCTGCCGACCACCAGCACCAGATCGCATTCCACGGCTAGTTGCTTGACCGCGTCCTGGCGATTCTGGGTGGCGTAGCAGATGTCGTCCTTGCGCGGCCCGCCGACATTGGGGAAACGCTGGCGCAGGGCGTCAATGACCTTGCTGGTGTCGTCCATGGACAGGGTGGTCTGGGTGACGAAGGCCAGCGACTCCGGATTGCGCACCTGCAGGCGGGCCACATCGTCCTCGTTTTCCACCAGGTAGATGCTGCCGCCGTTGCTCTCATCGTATTGGCCCATGGTGCCTTCTACTTCCGGGTGTCCGGCGTGGCCGATCAGTACGCACTCACGGCCTTCGCGGCTGTAGCGCACCACTTCCATGTGCACTTTGGTCACCAGTGGGCAGGTGGCGTCGAAGACCTTCAGGCCGCGTCGCTCGGCTTCCTGGCAGACCGCCTTGGACACGCCGTGGGCGCTGAAGATGACGATGAAGTCGTCCGGCACCTGGTCCAGCTCTTCGACGAAGATGGCGCCACGGGCATGCAAGTCCTCGACGACGAACTTGTTGTGCACCACTTCGTGGCGCACATAAATCGGCGGGCCGAATACTTCCAGGGCCCGATTGACGATCTCGATGGCGCGGTCGACGCCGGCGCAGAAGCCACGGGGATTGGCGAGTTTGATGTGCATGGCGGTGTCTCGTCGTGAGCCTGGGAGCAAGTGTAATCGGCGCTATGTGTGGGGCCGGTCTTGCGCCGGCCGGCGGTGTTTTGGCTGCGCACCATCGGGTCGGACCCACCCCCGTCGGCCGGGATAAACCCGGCCCCACGGGGGGGCGGTGCCGTCAGACAGCCTTGACGTCCAGGATCTCCACCTCGAAGGTCAGCGCCTTGCCGGCCAGCGGGTGGTTGAAGTCGATGGTCACCTGCTGTTCGTCGAACACGCTGACCACGCCGGGCACTTCGCCCTTGGCGGCATCCTGGAAGATCACCATCAGGCCTTCCGACAGCTCCATGCTCTCGAACTGGCCGCGCGGCATCACCTGGACGTTCTGCGGGTTGGATGGGCCGAAGCCGTGCTCCGGCTCGATGCGCAGGCTGCGCTTGTCGCCGGCCTTCAGGCCCTGCAGGGCCAGCTCGAAGCCGGGCAGCAGGTTGCCGTCACCGAACTTGAAAGTGGCCGGTTGCTTGTCGAAGGTGCTGTCGACCAGATCGCCGTTTTCCAGCTTGAGGGCGAAATGCAGGGTAACTTCCTTGTCCGGGCCGATGCGGATGTCAGTCATTGGGTCTCTCCGGACTGCTTGGATGTGAACATGTCGATGACCAGCATGATGGCGCCGACGGTGATGGCGCTGTCCGCCAGGTTGAAGGCTGGGAAATGCCAGCGGTTCTGCCAGTGCACGAGGATGAAGTCGATGACGTGGCCGAACAGTACGCGGTCCACCAGGTTGCCCAGCGCCCCGCCGAGCACCAGGGCCAGCGCGACCGCCAGCCAGGTTTCGTTGGGCTTCAGGCGCTTGAGCCAGATCACCAGCACCACGCTGACCACCACGGCGATCAGCGCGAAAAGCCAGCGCTGCCAGCCGGACTGGCCGGCCAGGAAACTGAAGGCCGCACCGGTGTTGTAGGCCAGGGTCCAGCTGAACAGATCGGGAATGATCACGATCTGCTGGTACAGGTTCAGGGCGCCCTCGAAATAGAACTTGCTGGCCTGGTCGAGCACGAACACCAGAATGGTGAGCCACAGCCAGGGCAGCTTGCCGAAGCGCGCGCTCATCGCTGAACTCCCGCTAATCGCGGACCAGTCCGCTCCCAAAGGGAGCGCGTGCGGTTACGCATAGTGACGCTCCTCGCCCGCACCTTCGATGTTGTCCACGCAGCGGTGGCACAGCTCCGGATGTTCGGCGTGCTGGCCGACATCCTCGCGGTGGTGCCAGCAGCGCGCGCACTTGGCGTGCTCGGACTTGACGATCTTCAGCTTCAGGCCCGCCACCTCGGTGACCACGGCATCGGCCGGCGCATCGGCCAGCGGCGCCAGGGAAGCGGTGGAGGTGATCAGCGCGAAGCGCAGCTCATTGCCCAGCTTGGTCAGTTGCTCGACCAGCGTCGGCTCGCCGTACAGGGTCACCTCGGCCTGCAGGCTGCCGCCGATGGCCTTGGCGGCGCGCAGGTTTTCCAGTTCCTTGTTTACCGCGCCTTTCACGGCGAGGATCTGTTCCCAGTAGGCGCGGTCCAGCGCGATGCCTTCCGGCAAGGTCGCCAACTGGTCGTACCAGGTGTTGAGCATCACCGACTCGTTGCGCTCGCCCGGCAGGAACTGCCAGATTTCCTCGGCGGTGAACGCCAGGATCGGCGCGATCCAGCGCACCAGCGCCTCGGCGATGTGGAACAGCGCGGTCTGGCAGGAACGCCGCGCGATGCTGTTGGCCTGGGTGGTGTATTGGCGGTCCTTGATGATGTCCAGGTAGAAGCCGCCCAGCTCCTGCACGCAGAAGTTGTGCACCTTGTGGTAGACGTTCCAGAAGCGGTACTCGTCGTAGGCCT
>DATJDB010000183.1:0-3236 GCA_035497635.1 Pseudomonas sp.
CCGCGCAGTTCTTCAGCTCTATTCCCTTCGGTTTTTCCACCGCTGAAATGAACGCCTGGATCCACAAGGGCGACGGCCAGGCCCTGTGGGATGAAGCCTACGGTGCGCATGGCGTGAAGCCTTTCTCCGCCGGCAACACCACCATGCAGATGGGTGGCTGGTTCAACAAGGAAATCAACAGCATCGACGACCTCAAGGGCCTGAAGATCCGCATGCCGGGTTTGGGCGGTGAGGTTCTGGCCAAGCTGGGCGCCACCACCATCAACCTGCCGGGCGGTGAAATCTTCACCTCGCTGCAGACCGGTGCCATCGACGCCACCGACTGGGTCAACCCCTACAACGATCTGGCCTTCGGCCTGAACAAGGCAGCCAAGTACTACTACTTCCCGGCCTGGCAGGAACCGCAGGCGCTGGTCGAGCTGCTGGTCAACAAGACGGCCTACGAGAAGCTGCCGGCCGATCTGCAGGCCATCGTTTCCGAAGCCGCCCGTGCCGCCACTCTGGACATGATGGACGACTACACCTTCAACAACGCCAAGGCTCTGCCGGTGCTGCTGGAGCAAGGCACGCAGCTCAAGCGTTTCCCCGACGAAGTGCTGAACGCCCTGCGTGAAGAATCGGTCCGCGTGATCGCCGACGTGGCTGCCGAGTCCGAGCTGACCACCCGCATCCTGGAATCGCAGAAAGCCTTCCTGAGCAAGACCCAGCCGATGGCGGAGATCTCCGACAAGGAGCTCTACAACTGGCGCTGAAGCCGGCGTAGCCAAAAAAAGCGGAGCTTCGGCTCCGCTTTTTCATTGGAAGATGCCGTACGACGGTTTTTTGATTCGCCCCGCAAAAAACGATTTAAGGTTTGCCGTAATTTTGTCGCCTCTGGTAATCAAGCGAACCCGTTTCTTGGAATACATCATGGAAATCAGTCGATCCCTCAAGCCTGTCCAGCTCGGTGCCGTGGAAACCGCGACCGCACGCGCCCAGGTGCCGGTCGGCAAGCGCGAGCGTCATCAGGTCGGCGAGCCGCAGATGAGTCTGGAGCCGCTGCAGGAAAGCCTGAATGCCCTGCCGGACGTGGATCTGGCACGCGTCGAGGAAATCAAGCAGGCCCTGCGGCGCGGCGAAATTCCCCTCGATGCCGAGGCGCTGGCCGCCAGCATCCTGGCCTATCACGGTGGGAAGCAGGCGTGAGTCAGAAGGCCAAGCTGCTGGCGGTGATCGCCAGCGACATCGCCGCCGATCTGGAGGCCTTTGGCCAGGTGCTGCCGTTGCTGGACGAGCTGCATGACCGCCTGCTGGCCCACGACGGCCTGGCCATCGAAGCGCTGAACGGGCGCCTGGATCCCTGGCTGGCCGCGATTGCCGAGCGCGACGCACGGCGCGGCAAGATTCTCGGCGCCTTCGGCCTTGCGGTGGACACCACGAGCATGGCCCGGCTGCTGGCCGCCTATCCGGCGTCCCAGCGCGACGCGCTGACCCGCAAGTGGCAGCGTCTCGGCGACATCGCCCATGACTGTCGTCAGCGCAACGAGCGCAATGGCCGGCTGTTGGCCATGCACAATGAAATCCTCAGCCAGTTGCTCACCGGCGCCGGCCAGGAAGCGGCCGTCTACGGACAGCAGGGGTACTGAACCCTGTGGGGCCGGCTTTACGCCGGCCAGCGAAGTTGAATTCCCGTGCCTTTGCTGTGCTTCCCACCCCTGTCGGCCGGGATAAACCCGGCCCCACAACAGGCTGTGTGGAAACTCCCGCTCAATTCCAAGGTTCGCGTTACTACGCGAAATGTGCGGAACTTTTCCGGTTTGGCCTGCCTGGAATTCACGAACACCCTGTGGGGCCGGCTTTACGCCGGCCAGCGGAGTGGAACACCGCGCCTTGGTGACGCTCACACCGCCGTCAGCCGGGATAAACCCGGCCCCACAGGTAGCGTGACCAGGGCGAAGGGGCGCATGCCGCGCCGGCAAACAAAAACCCCTGCCGCCGAGAGGCGACAGGGGTTTGGTACCGCACAGCCGTGATTACATCAGCGGGATGCTGTAGTTCACAATGAAGCGGGTTTGGTTGATATCCGCATTTTTGCCGTCGCCGTCGTACATGCCATGCATCAGACGCGCGCCCAGGCCCTTGAACTGACCTTCCTGCAGAGTGTAGCCAACCACGACGTCGGTTTCAGTGTGGTCGACTTTGGTGGTACCGCCATCACCCATCTGGTGAACGATGCTGGCGTTAAGACCCTTGACACCAACGGTGCCGAAGTCAAAGCCGTAGCGGACCAGCATGACAGCTTCATCGGGGTTGTGCATCGCACCTGCGCCGATCATGCGCTCGGAGATGATGTACTTGCTGCTGCCAACCCAGCCGAACCCAAACTCATCGGAAGTCTTCTGGTAACCCAGACCCAGGGTATGGCCAGCAACGGAGTAGTCGACCAACACGCTCCACAGATTGTTGGCATCCCCATCCGAACCCGGAGCATCATCCTTGGTGTTGAAATAGCGCACATCGGCGCCCAGCTTGCCGCCAGCCACATCGGCCGCGTACTTCAGACCGGCGAAATGCTGCTTATAGTCTTCCTTCGCATGACCGTAGTAGTACTGGGCGGTCAGACCGTCCATGACCTTGTAGTCCGCGCCAAACAGGCTGAACTGGCCGCTGCCCAAGTCTTGCCACTGTTCGGCATCGCGCGCCATGAACTTGGTCACGTGACCAGCACTCAGGGTCAGACCGGCGATATCCTGGTTGGTGACCAGCACGCCTTCGACCATTTGCGGCAGCATGCGAGCGTCGTTGTTGACATAGACCGGAGTAACCGGACGCAGAGCACCAGCATAGGCGTTGGTGTTACCCACGCGCGCCTTGAGGGTGGCGCCACCCTTGCTCAGGCGGTCTTGATCTGCCTGGAACAGCATGCCGCCGGTGTAATCGCCATGATCAGTCAGCTGATAGGCAGCCGCGCCGAAAAGGTCCACACCAAAGCCCACAGCGCCTTCGGTGAAGCCGGACTTGTAGTTCAGCATGAAAGCCTGGCCCCACTGGCCGCCTTCGGTGCCACCATCGGTGTCCTGATTGAAATAGTAGTTACGCAGATCCAGGCTCAGCTTGCTGTCCTTGACGAAATCAGCGACAGCGAACTGGCTCATGCCCAGGGCGCTGGCGGCTACGGCTACAGCCACGGCAGTTTTTTTCATTTGTTCTTACTCCAGTTTTGGTTTTATCGAGCCGGGTTTTGCCCGTCTTCGAGC
>DATJDB010000184.1:0-7049 GCA_035497635.1 Pseudomonas sp.
CATCATCGAAGGCATCGGCCCGCGCTACTGCCCGTCCATCGAGGACAAGATCCACCGCTTCGCCGACAAGGACAGCCATCAGGTCTTCCTCGAGCCGGAAGGCTTATCCACAAACGAGTACTACCCGAACGGGATATCCACCTCGCTGCCGTTCGATGTGCAGCTGGAGATCGTGCGCTCCATCCGCGGCCTGGAAAACACGCACATCGTGCGGCCCGGCTATGCCATCGAATATGACTATCTGGACCCGCGCGACCTCAAGTCCTCGCTGGAAACCAAGGTGATCTGCGGGCTGTTCTTCGCCGGACAGATCAATGGCACCACCGGTTACGAAGAGGCCGGCGCCCAGGGCTTGCTGGCCGGCGCCAACGCCGCGCTGCGCGCTCAGGGCCGCGATGCCTGGAGCCCGCGACGCGACGAGGCCTACCTGGGTGTGCTGGTCGATGACCTGATCACCCTCGGTACCCAGGAGCCGTACCGCATGTTCACTTCGCGCGCCGAGTACCGGCTGATCCTGCGCGAGGACAACGCCGACCTGCGTCTGACCGAACAGGGCCGCGAGCTGGGGTTGGTTGACGACACGCGGTGGGCGGCCTTCGAGGCCAAGCGCGAAGGCATCGCCCGCGAGGAGCAGCGCCTGAAGAGCACCTGGGTGCGCCCCGGCACGCCGGAAGGCGAGGCGATCATGCAGCGTTTCGGCACCCCGCTGACTCACGAGTACAACCTGCTCAGCCTGCTGGCGCGTCCGGAAATCGATTACGCCGGGCTGCGGGAACTCGGCGGCGACACCCAGGTGGACCCGCAGGTTGCCGAACAGGTGGAGATCCGCACCAAGTACGCGGGCTACATCGAACGCCAACAGGAAGAAATCAACCGCTTGCGCGCCAGTGAAGACGTGCGCCTGCCGGCGGACATCGATTACACGGCGATTTCCGGCCTGTCCCGCGAAATCCAGCAGAAGCTCGGCCAGGCCCGGCCGGAAACGCTCGGCCAGGCGGGGCGCGTCCCCGGCGTCACCCCGGCGGCAATCTCGCTGCTGCTCATCCATCTGAAAAAGCGTGGCGCGGCCCGCGGTCTGGAGCAAAGCGCCTGATGAGTCTGGTAACCGAACGGCATGCCGAGGAGCTGCGCCAGGGCGCGGCCGAGCTGGGGGTCACCCTGGACGCCCGCCAGCACGAGCAACTGCTGGCCTACCTGGCCCTGCTGATCAAGTGGAACAAGGCCTACAACCTCACGGCGGTGCGCAACCCCGACGAGATGGTCTCCCGGCACCTGCTCGACAGCCTGAGCATCGTGCCGTGCGTGGCATCACTGGGGGAGCGCTGGCTGGACGTCGGTTCCGGCGGCGGCATGCCCGGCGTGCCGCTGGCCATCCTGTTTCCCGAACGGCAGTTCACCCTGCTCGATTCCAATGGCAAGAAGACCCGTTTCCTTACCCAGGTGAAACTGGAACTGCAACTGGCGAACCTGGAAGTTGTCCACAGTCGCGTCGAGGCGTTCACCCCGCCCTTGGCGTTTCACGGCATTTGCTCGCGCGCCTTCAGCGCGCTGCAGGATTTTGCCGAGTGGACTCGACACCTCGGGGATGGCGAAACGCGCTGGCTGGCCATGAAGGGTGTACAGCCGGATGACGAGCTGCAGGCCCTGCCGCAGGACTTCCGCCTGGAAAGTTGCCAGGTGCTCAAAGTCCCCGGTTGCCAAGGCCAGCGGCATCTGCTGATACTGCGCCGCACGGTCTAACAGGGGAATGTGATAGCCATGGGCAAGGTATTTGCCATCGCCAACCAGAAGGGCGGGGTCGCCAAGACCACCACCTGCATCAACCTGGCCGCCTCGCTGGTGGCCACCAAGCGCAAGGTGCTGCTGATCGACCTTGATCCACAGGGCAACGCCACCAGTGGCAGCGGTGTGGACAAGTCCGCCATCGAACTGTCCGTCTACGACGTGCTGCTGGGCAATTGCAGCGTCGACGAGGCGCTTCAGCATTCCGAGCACGGCGGCTATCCACTGCTGCCGGCCAACCGCGACCTCACCGCCGCCGAGGTGGAGCTGCTCAAGGTACCGAACAAGGAGCTGCGTCTGCGCAATGCGCTGGCCCCGGTGCGTGATCGCTACGATTACGTGCTGATCGATTGTCCGCCGACGCTGTCCATGCTGACCATCAACGCCCTGGCCGCCGCCGACGGCGTGATCATCCCCATGCAGTGCGAGTACTACGCCCTGGAAGGCCTGACCGACCTGGTCAATTCCATCCAGCGCATCGCCCAGGCGCTCAATCCCGGCCTGAAGATCGAAGGGCTGCTACGCACCATGTACGATCCGCGCATCGGCCTGGCCAACGAGGTCTCTGAACAGCTCAAGGTGCACTTCGGCGAGCGCCTCTACGACACCATCATTCCGCGCAACGTGCGCCTGGCCGAGGCGCCCAGCTACGGCATGCCGGCGCTGGCCTACGACAAGCAATCCCGCGGGGCGCTGGCCTACCTGGCGCTGGCCGGCGAACTGGCGCGCCGCCAGGCCGCCATCCCCGCTTGACTCAAGGAACCCGCATGGCGATCAAGAAAAAAGGTCTCGGACGTGGACTCGATGCCCTGCTCGGCGGAGCCAGCGTGACCGCCATGCAGGAAGACGCCGTCCATGCCGACCAGCGTGAACTGCGCTACCTGCCGCTGGACCTGATCCAGCGCGGCAAGTACCAGCCGCGCCGAGACATGGATCCCGAGGCTCTGGAGGAACTGGCGCAGTCGATCCAGGCCCAGGGCGTAATGCAGCCGATCGTGGTGCGTCCGATCGGCGACAACCGCTACGAGATCATCGCCGGTGAGCGCCGCTGGCGGGCCAGTCAGCAGGCGGGCCTGGACAAGATCCCGGCCATGGTCCGCGAGGTGCCTGACGAGGCGGCCATCGCCATGGCCCTGATCGAGAATATCCAGCGCGAGGATCTCAATCCCATCGAGGAAGCGGTGGCGCTGCAGCGTCTGCAACAGGAATTCCAGCTCACCCAGCAGCAGGTCGCCGATGCGGTCGGCAAGTCGCGGGTGACCATCAGCAACCTGCTGCGCCTGATCGCCCTGCCCGAAGAGATCAAGACCCTGCTCGCCCACGGCGATCTGGAAATGGGTCATGCCCGTGCCTTGCTCGGACTGCCGGCGGAACGGCAGGTGGAAGGCGCGCGGCATGTTGTCGCACGCGGCCTGACTGTACGGCAGACCGAGGCCCTGGTACGCCAATGGCTGAACGAGAAGGAACGGCCGACCAGCGAAGAGCGCAACGACCCAGACATCGAACGGCTGGAACAGCGCCTGGCCGAGCGCCTGGGCTCACCGGTGCAGATCCGTCACGGGCAGAAGGGCAAGGGCCAACTGATCATCCGCTACAGTTCCCTGGATGAGCTGCAGGGTGTGCTTGCGCATATCCGCTGAAACACTTCACATCCGGCGATAGTCGGAAATCCACCATAAGGCGGTTGAGTGACGAGGGGGACCACCCTATACTCGCCCCGCATTTTTCGGCGGCGAGACCGTCGAGCCAATGGGACGATTGTGAACTACCGCAACAAGACGCCACTGCACCGCCTACCGGTATTCCGGGTGCTCCGCGCCCAGAGTCTGGTGATGCTGCTGGCCGCCCTGATCGGTACGCTCCTGTTTGACTGGCTCAGTGGCTATTCGATGCTGCTGGGCGGGCTGATCGCCCTGTTGGCCAATGTGTATTTTGCGTTCAAGGCCTTTCGTTATTTTGGCGCGCGTTCGGCCCAGGCCATCGTCCAGTCCTTCTGGGCGGGGGAAATGGGCAAGCTGATTCTGACAGCAGCGCTGTTTGCGCTGGTGTTCGTGGCGGTAAAGCCTTTGCAGCCGCTCGCTCTGTTCACCGGCTATCTGCTGGTGCTGGGCACGGGGGCAAGTGCATTGCTGCTGCTGAAAAACAATCCGAAGCATTGAGCAATTTGAGGCGACTATGGCAAGCACTCCGGCTGAGTATATTCAGCACCACCTGCAGAACCTGACCCTGGGTAAATTGCCGGAAGGCTACGTCCGCGCCGATGGCAGCGTTCTCGATCAGACTACCTGGACCATCGCCCAGACCGGCGCCGAAGCTCAGGACATGGGCTTCATGGCGGTGCACCTGGACACCCTGGGCTGGTCGCTGCTGATGGGCTTCATCTTCATCTTCCTGTTCCGCCGCGTCGCCAAGACCGCCACCGAAGGCGTTCCCGGCAAGCTGCAGAACCTGGTGGAGCTCAGCGTCGAATTCATCGAAGGCATCGTCAAGGATACCTTCCATGGCCGTAACCCCGTCATCGCACCGCTGGCCCTGACCATCTTCGTCTGGGTGCTGCTGATGAACAGCCTGAAGTGGATCCCGGTCGACTACATCCCGGGCATTGCCACCCTGCTGGGCCTGCCGGCCTTCAAGATCGTGCCGACCGCCGACCCGAACGGCACCTTCGGCCTGTCGCTGGGCGTGTTCATCCTGATCCTGTTCTACAGCGTCAAGGTCAAGGGTTTCGGCGGTTTCACCAAGGAACTGGCCTTCACCCCCTTCAACCACTGGACGCTGGTTCCCTTCAACCTGTTCCTCGAAATCCTCGGTCTGCTGACCAAGCCGCTGAGCCTTGCTCTGCGTCTGTTCGGCAACATGTATGCGGGTGAGGTTGTCTTCATCCTCATCGCACTGCTGCCGTTCTACGTGCAGTGGACCCTGAACGTGCCGTGGGCGATCTTCCATATCCTGGTGATCCCGCTGCAGGCGTTCATCTTCATGGTGCTGACCGTGGTGTACCTCAGTGCTGCCCATGAAGAACACCACTGAGCAACGCTCGACCCCTTTGCAATCCCTAACCCCTTAGCTTCAGGAGCTTTACATGGAACTCGTCATCATCGCCGCCTCTATCATGATCGGTCTGGGTGCTCTGGGCACCGGCATCGGCTTCTCCATCCTGGGTGGCAAGCTGCTGGAATCCACTGCTCGTCAACCCGAGCTGGCTCCCCAGCTGCAAACCAAGACCTTCCTGATGGCCGGTCTGCTCGACGCCGTTCCGATGATCGGTGTTGGTATCGCCATGTACCTCATCTTCGTTGTTGCCCCCAGCGTTGCTGGCTAATCAATGATTACTACCGGGCCGCAGTGCCTACTGCCTGCGCCCGGCTGCAATCACTGTGAAACAACGAAATAGCATGAGGTAGATCAGTGAACATCAATCTGACGCTGCTCGGTCAAACGCTAGCCTTCGCTATTTTCGTCTGGTTCTGCATGAAGTTGGTCTGGCCGCCGGTAACGGCAGCCATGAGTGCCCGCCAGAAGAAAATCGCCGAAGGTCTCGATGCCGCCGGCCGTGCGCAGCAAGACCTGAAACTGGCTCACGAGAAGGTGTCCAACACCCTCCGCGAGACCAAGGAACAGGCTGCCCAGATCCTCGAGCAGGCGAACAAGCACGCCAACTCGATCATCGAAGAAGCCAAAGAACAGGCTCGCGCCGAAGGCGAGCGCCTGGTCGCCGGTGCCCGCGCCGAAATCGAACAGGAAGTGAACCGCGCCAAGGATCAACTGCGTAACCAGGTGGCGGCTCTTGCCGTGGCCGGTGCGGAGAAGATTCTGGAGTCCCAGGTGGACGCCAAGGTACACAACGATCTGGTCGAAAAACTGGCCTCCCAACTCTAAGCGAGGCGAGCGATGATCAATACCCAGACGCTTGCCCGGCCTTACGCCAAAGCCGCTTTCGAGGTCGCCAGCGCGGCCGGTCGTGCGGATGCCTGGTCGGCCATGCTGAACCTGGCAGCCGTCGCCGTTGAAGTTCCCGAAGTCGCCGCGTTGCTGAACGACCCGCGCCTGACCCGCGAAAGCAAGGTCGAGGCTCTGGTTCGTCTGTTCGGTAGCGATATCGACGAAGCGTTCCGCAATTTCGTGCTTACCCTGGGCGAGAATGATCGCCTGGCGGTGTTGCCGACCGTGCGTGAACTCTTCGAGGAGCTCAAGGCCGAGGCCGAAAAAACGCTCGATGCGCAGGTTGAAACCGCGTACGAGCTCAGCAACGAGCAACTCCAATCCTTGGCTGCCGCCCTGTCCAAGCGACTAGATCGCACCGTCAACCTCCAGCAGGCGGTGAATCCTGCGCTGATCGGCGGCGTCGTGATTCGCGCCGGCGACGTGGTTGTCGACGGTTCGGTCCGCGGCAAACTGAGCCAGTTGGCCGAATCGTTGAAATCCTGATTTGAGGGTCATGGCATGCAGCAACTGAATCCTTCCGAGATTAGTGAAATCATCAAGCAGCGCATCGAGAAATCCGATGTTGCCGCTCAAGCCCGTAACGAGGGCACCGTCGTCAGCGTTTCTGACGGTATCGTGCGCATCTTCGGTCTTGCCGACGTTATGTACGGCGAAATGATCGAATTCCCCGGTGGTGTCTTCGGCATGGCGTTGAACCTGGAGCAAGACTCCGTGGGCGCCGTTGTGCTGGGTAGCTACCTGGGCCTGAAAGAAGGCATGAGCGCCAAGTGCACCGGCCGCATCCTGGAAGTCCCGGTGGGTCCGGAACTGCTGGGTCGCGTGGTCGATACCCTGGGTAACCCGATCGATGGCAAGGGCCCGATCAACGCTCAGCTGACCGACGCAGTCGAAAAGGTCGCGCCGGGCGTGATCTGGCGTAAGTCCGTGGACCAGCCGGTGCAGACCGGTTACAAGTCCGTTGACGCCATGATCCCGGTCGGCCGTGGCCAGCGTGAGCTGATCATCGGTGACCGTCAGATCGGTAAGACCGCCATGGCGATCGACGCGATCATCAACCAGCGCAACAGCGGCATCAAGTGCGTCTACGTGGCCATCGGCCAGAAGCAGTCCACTATCGCCAACGTGGTTCGCAAGCTGGAAGAACACGGCGCTCTGGCCAACACCATCATCGTTGCCGCTTCGGCGTCCGAGTCCGCTGCCCTGCAGTACCTGGCGCCCTACGCCGGCTGCACCATGGGTGAATACTTCCGCGACCGCGGCGAAGACGCCCTGATCGTGTATGACGATCTGTCCAAGCAGGCCGTGGCCTACCGCCAGATTTC
>DATJDB010000185.1:0-6954 GCA_035497635.1 Pseudomonas sp.
CAGTCGATGTTGGCCAGGCTGCTGAGCATCAGCACGGCGACGAACATCAGCGCCGGCGCGGTGGCATAGGCAGGCACCGCGCTGGCCAGCGGCGAGAAGAACAGACTGAGCAGGAACAGCAGGGCAACCACGCACGCGGTCAGGCCGGTGCGGCCACCGGCGCCGATGCCGGCGGCGGATTCCACGTAGCTGGTGGTGGTCGAGGTGCCCAGCGCGGCGCCGGCCATGGTGGCGGTGCTGTCGGCCAACAGGGCGCGACCCAGGCGCGGCATATGGCCGTTCTTGTCGACCAGACCGGCGCGCTGCGACACACCGATCAGCGTGCCGGAGGTGTCGAACAGATCGACGAACAGGAAGGCGAAGATCACGCTGACCAGGCCGATGTCCAGCGCGCCCATGAGGTCCAGCTGCAACAGGGTGGGCATCAGCGATGGCGGCGCGGAGACTACGCCGTTCAGCTCGGAAAGCCCGAACAGAATGGACAGTGCGGTGACCGCCAGGATGCCGATCATCACCGCGCCGGTGATATTGCGGTAGGCCAGCGCCGCGATCACGAAGAAGCCCAGGCAGGCCAGCAACGGACCGCCGGCGCTGAGGTCGCCGAGGCTCACCAGCGTGGCCGGGTGGTCAACCATGATGCCGGCGTTCTTCAGGGCGATGATCGCCAGGAACAGGCCGATACCGGCGCCGATGCCGGCACGCAGCGGCAGCGGCACGCTGTTGATGATCCATTCGCGGATCTTGAAGGCCGACAGCAGGAAGAACAGGACGCCGGACAGGAACACCGCGCCCAGACCGACCTGCCAGGTGTATCCCATGGTCATCACCACGGTGTAGGTGAAGAAGGCATTCAGCCCCATACCCGGGGCGAGGGCGATCGGGTAGTTGGCCAGCAGACCCATCAGGGCCGAGCCGATGGCGGCCGCCAGGCAGGTGGCGACGAATACGGCGCCCTGGTCCATGCCGGTCTCCGCCAGCATCGACGGGTTGACGAACAGGATGTATGCCATGGTCAGGAAGGTGGTGAGACCGGCCACGATCTCGGTGCGCACGCTGGTGTTGTGGGCACGCAGTTGGAACAGCTTCTCCAGCATGATGGATTCCCCGATGGCGGTAATTCGCCGTGATTGACGGTGCGGCAGATGGCAAGCGGAGGTTTGTGCGCAGGCGCGAGCGGGTCTGGTGCCCGTCTGCGCCTGCTCGGGTACCGTTGATCGGCAGCCCGCAAACGCGGCGCATGATACCAGCTCGCCTGACGCCGGCGCAGGGCGTGAATAGGGGAAGATCAGCGACGTATAGCGCGCAGAATGACGAACTTCGGTGTGGCGCCCACCTGCTCGACGCGCTCGAACAGGCGCTTGAGTTTCACGTGGTAGCCCAGATGGCGGTTGCCGACGATCCACAGCTCGCCGTGCGGCGCCAGCGCATGCTTGGCCTGCTGGAACATGCGCCAGGCGAGGAAGTCGCCGACCACCTGTTGCTGGTGGAACGGTGGATTGCACAGCACCACATCCAGCGAGCCGGCCGGCTGTTCGGCCAGGCCATCGTCGGGGCGGATATCCACCGGGCGTGCGCCGAGGATCGCCTGCCAGTTCTCCCGCGCCGACTGCACGGCCATATAGGACTCATCCACCAGCGTCAGCTGTGCTTCGGTATTGGCCAGCGCACAGGCGATGCCGAGCACGCCGTTGCCGCAGCCCAGGTCCGCCACCCGGGCATTGCCCAGCCCGCTGGGCAGATACGGCAGGAAAGCACGGGTGCCGATGTCCAGGCCGTCGCGGCAGAACAGGTTGGCGTGGTTGAGCAATTCGATGGCCGGGCTGTCCACACGGTAACGCGTCGGATAGGGCGAAATCGGCGCGGGTCGGGCTTCGGGCGTGGCGAATAGCAGGCGGGCCTTTTTCACCGCCAGCGAGGCTTGCAGCGGGCCGATGTACTTCTCCAGCAGATCGCCGGCGGCGCGCGGCAGGTGCTTGATCATCGCGGCGGCGATTACCTGGGCATTGGGCGCCAGCCGGCCGCGCAGGCGGATCATTTGTTCCTCCAGCAGCGCCAGGGTCTTGGGGGTGCGGATCAGCACCCCATCGAACGGACCTTCGGGCGTCTCGCTGGCCGGCACGAACCGCACCGCGGCGGTGATGCCGTTGCGGTGCAGATTCTTCTGCAGGGCCAGATGGCCCAGGTGCGAATCGCCGCTGCTGGTCACCCGGGCATGGTCCGCCAAACTGCAGGCCAGTGCGCCGAAGCCATCGTTGAGAATCAACAGCCGCTCATCGCCGCTCAGCCCCTGCCCCCGCAGATGATTGAGCAGGTACTCGTCGGCGGCGTCGAAGGCTTGCAGGGGTTCGCTGGACTGCTCGGGCTGGCGGATCAGGTCCAGGCGGGCGAAAGGCGTGTCGAGAATAGGCATGAAGACTGGCGGGTTTTCCGGAAGCGGATTAGGCGTAGGCTGGAAACGAACCGGACCCACGCGGAGGAGCGAAGTATGACGGCCAGCGAAGAGAAGTTCACCCGCCAGCATCTGCTGGAGGTGGAGACCCTGACGCCCAGCCTGTTCACGCTGCGCACCACGCGCGATGCGGGTTTTCGCTTCGCGGCCGGGCAGTTTGCCCGCCTGGGGCTGCGCAAGCCGAGCGGCAGCCTGGTCTGGCGCGCCTACTCGATGGTTTCCGCACCCCACGATGAGTTTCTCGAGTTCTTCTCCGTGGTGGTGCCGGACGGCGAATTCACCAGCGAGCTACGCCGGCTCGGCCCCGGCGACGAATTGCTGGTGGAGCGCCAGCCCTTCGGCTACCTGACCCTGGATCGCTTCCCCGATGGCCGCGATCTCTGGCTGCTGGCCACCGGCACAGGCCTGGCACCCTTCCTGTCGATCCTCCAGGATTTTGCGGTCTGGGAGCGCTTCGAGCGCATCGTGCTGGTGTACAGCGTGCGTGACGCTCGCGAGCTGGCCTATCAGCCGCTGATCCATACGTTGATGCAGCGCGATTACCTGGCCGAGCATGCCCACAAGCTCACCTACCTGCCGACCATTACCCGTGAACAGCGGCCCGACGCGCTGCACGGGCGCATCACCACGTTGCTGGACAATGGCGAACTGGAGCGTGCCGCCGGTCTGGAACTCAGCCCCGAGCACTCGCGCCTCATGCTCTGCGGCAATCCGCAGATGATCGAGGACACCCGCCTGCTGCTCAAGGCGCGCGACCTGCAACTGAGCCTGACGCGGCGCCCAGGACAGGTGGCGGTGGAGAACTACTGGTAAAAACCGGTAACGAATCGGCTGGCGCAGCACGCCGCGCGTGCCGTAAAGTCCGCGGTTCGTTTTTCAACCCTCGGGTTATATGGACACCGACTCTCGACCTCCCCCGGCCCGCCCGGGGGACGCCCCTCTCCGCGTAGCGCACCTGGCGCTGCCGTGCCGCCCGTTCGGCAACCTCCTAGAATCCCGTGTCTGTCGCGCACCGACTCCCGCCGGTGTGCGATTGCGCGTTCCCGTTTCCTGCCACATGAGCGTTAAACCCTGATGGAACTGTTCCTCGACCCCACCGTCTGGCTGGGTCTGCTGACGTTGATCGTCCTCGAAATCGTGCTGGGCATCGACAACCTGGTGTTCATCGCCATCCTGGCCGACAAGCTGCCGCCGCATCAGCGCGACCGCGCGCGGCTGATCGGCCTGAGCCTGGCGCTGGTGATGCGCCTGGGCCTGCTGGCCAGCATCGCCTGGCTGGTCACCCTGACCGAGCCGTTGGTGGACATCCTCGGCAAGAGCTTTTCCGGGCGTGACCTGATCATGCTGGTCGGCGGCGTGTTCCTGCTGTTCAAGGCCACCATGGAGCTGCACGAGCGCCTCGAAGGCCACATGCAGCAGACTTCCGGCAGCAAGGGCTATGCGCGCTTCTGGCCGGTGGTGGTGCAGATCATCGTGCTCGACGCGGTGTTCTCCCTGGATGCGGTGATCACCGCCGTGGGCATGGTCGAGCACCTGCCGGTGATGATGGCGGCGGTGGTCATCTCCATGGGCCTGATGATGGTGGCGAGCAAGCCGCTGACGGCGTTCGTCAACGCACGTCCGACCGTGATCATGCTGTGCCTTGGCTTCCTGATGATGATTGGCTTCAGCCTGACCGCCGAAGGCTTGGGCTTTCACATTCCCAAGGGCTATCTGTACGCGGCCATCGGCTTCTCGATTCTCATCGAGGTGTTCAACCAACTGGCCCGTTCGCGCCGCCAGCACAACCTGCAAAGCGAACGCCCGCTGCGTGAGCGGACCGCCGATGCGGTGCTCAGCCTGCTGGGTGGTCGCGTTGAGGCCGATCAGGTGGGCGAAGCCATTGTCGACCTGGTGGGCGACGGCACCCCGGCGCAGGAAACCTTCCAGCGCCGCGAGCGGCTGATGATCCGTGGCGTGCTGAACCTCTCCGAGCAGTCGGTGCGCACGGCGATGACCGATCGCATGCAGGTGGACCGCATCAACCTGGACCAGGACCGCGACAGCATCCGCCAGGTGCTGTTGGAATCGCCGCACTCGCGCCTGCCGGTGATTCGTGGCAATGCCGTGGACGAACCGCTGGGCTACCTGCACAAGAAGGAACTGCTTAACGTGCTGTTGGCCGGGCAGGAACCGGATGTCGAGTCGCTGCTGCGCACGCCGCTGAGCCTGCCGGAAAGCGTCTCGGTGCTCAGCGCCCTGGAGCAGATGCGCCAGGCCTCGACCCACGTGGCCTTCGTCATCAACGAGCTGGGCGCCTTCGAGGGCATGGTCACGCTGACCGACATTCTGGAAGCCATCGCCGGCGAACTGCCGGATGCCAGCGAAATGGAAAGTCCGGAAATCGAAACGCTGGAAGGCGGCTACCGGGTCAGCGGTTCGCTGAACCTGGCGCTGCTGTGCCAGACCGTGGGCTTTCCCATCGATCCGACCGAGGAATACCAGACGCTGGCGGGGCTGATCATGAGCCTGCTTAACCGCCTGCCGGTGGTCGGCGATCGGGTGGAAGCCCAGGGCTGGGGAATCGCCGTGAGCGAGATCCGCGATCGCCGGGTCAGCAAGGTGGAGCTGCGGCCGTTGTCGTCCACCGAGAATGCGCCTGGCTGACCTGCGGGTCGGTTGGATCCGTAGGGCCGGGTTTACCCCGGGCAGAGGCCGGCGCCAGCCGGCCCCGAGGCGCCCGACGAAACCCCGTCGGCCGGCATGAAGCCGGCCCCACAGGGGGGCGCCTTATGCCGATTGGCGGAACCTGTGCACCTTCACGCCTCGCCGAGGCTCAGAGCCTGTCCTGGCGACTCTTGAGCAGGTCGCGGATTTCGGTCAGCAGGCTCTCTTCCTTGGTCGGCGCCGGCGGCGTTTCCGGCTTGGCTTCTTCCTCGCGGCGCAGGCGGTTGATGAACTTGATGGCCAGGAAGATGGCGAAGGCAATGATGATGAAGTCGATGATGCTCTGGATGAACCTGCCGTAGGCGAGCAGCACTGCCGGGGTCTCGCCGACGGCATCCCTGAGCACGATGGCCAGGTCGCTGAAGTCCACGCCGCCGATCAGCACCCCCAGGGGCGGCATGACCACGTCACCCACGAACGACGAGACGATCTTGCCGAAGGCGGCGCCGATGATGATGCCGACGGCCATGTCCACCACATTGCCGCGAACGGCGAACGCCTTGAATTCACTGATGAAGCTCATGGGATCTTTCCTCGAATGACATGCGGGTGAGTTGGTTATAGCCGCTGAGCTGCGCGCATGCGCCGTTTGCATGCAATGTGACTATTGAGCGCTTCGGGAAATCTTAATGGCATCAAGACATTACGCAGCATAGGCTGCGCACCGTTGATTCCAACCGAGGGCTTTCGCCATGCGTAACTACCTTTCCCTGGCCGGTCTGGTCGTGCTGTTTGTTGCCAGCGCGCATTTTCAGGCCATCTGACTGCTGTAAATATATCCAGCCTTTTCGTATGATCCCCCGTCATTGCTGACGAGGGAGTAACAGGTTCATGGCCAAGGCCAAACGCATGTACGGCTGCACCGAGTGCGGCGCCACCTTTCCCAAGTGGGCCGGGCAGTGCGGCGAATGCGGTGCCTGGAACACCCTGACCGAAACCCTGGTGGAGAGCGCCCCGAGTGGCGCCAGCGGTCGCAGCGGCTGGGCCGGCGACCGGGCACAGCTCAAGACCCTGGCCGAGGTCAGCGTCGAGGAAATGCCGCGCTTCTCCACCGCCTCCGGCGAACTGGACCGTGTGCTCGGCGGCGGTCTGGTCGACGGTTCGGTGGTGCTGATCGGCGGCGACCCCGGCATCGGCAAGTCCACCATCCTGCTGCAAACCCTGTGCAACATCGCCCAGCGCTTGCCGGCCGTATATGTGACCGGTGAGGAATCCCAGCAGCAGGTGGCCATGCGCGCCCGGCGCCTGGAGCTGCCGCAGGACAAGCTCAAGGTGATGACCGAGACCTGCATCGAAACCATCATCGCCACCGCCCGCGCGGAAAAGCCCCGGGTGATGGTGATCGACTCCATCCAGACTATCTTCACCGAGCAACTGCAATCGGCGCCCGGCGGTGTGGCCCAGGTGCGCGAAAGCGCGGCGCTGCTGGTGCGCTTTGCCAAGCAGAGCGGCACGGCGATCTTCCTGGTCGGCCACGTCACCAAGGAAGGCGCGCTGGCCGGCCCGCGAGTGCTGGAGCACATGGTCGACACGGTGCTGTATTTCGAGGGCGAATCCGACGGCCGCCTGCGTCTGCTGCGCGCGGTGAAGAACCGCTTCGGCGCGGTCAACGAACTCGGCGTGTTCGGCATGACCGATCGCGGCCTGAAGGAAGTCTCCAACCCCTCGGCGATCTTCCTCACCCGCGCCCAGGAATCCGTGCCCGGCAGCGTGGTGATGGCCACCTGGGAAGGCTCGCGGCCGATGCTGGTGGAAGTGCAGGCGCTGGTGGACACCAGCCATCTGGCCAACCCACGCCG
>DATJDB010000186.1:0-9530 GCA_035497635.1 Pseudomonas sp.
GCCGAAGGCCAGCATGTCCACCTGGCCGGTGGGTACGCCGCAGCAGGCGGCCATGTTGCGGTTCTGGGTTACCGCGCGCACGTTCAGGCCCAGGCGCGTCCTGTTGAGCAGCAGCCAGGTCAGCGCCACCACGAATAGCGCGAAGCCGATGATGACGATGCGGTTCCAGGGCAGCACCAGGTTGGGCAGCACCTGCCAGCCACCGGACAGCCACGCGGGGTTGGCCACTTCCACGTTCTGCGCGCCGAAGATCACCCGCACCAGCTGGATGAGAATCAGGCTGATGCCCCAGGTGGCCAGCAGGGTTTCCAGCGGCCGGCCGTACAGGTGGCGGATCACCGTGCGCTCCAGGGCCATGCCGATGGCGGCGGTGACCAGGAAGGCCACCGGCAGCGCGGCCAGCGGATAGAGCGCCAGGTACTCGGGCGCCAGCTTCTGGAAGCCGATCTGCACCAGGTAGGTGGAATAGGCGCCGAGCATCAGCATCTCGCCGTGGGCCATGTTGATCACGCCCAGCAGGCCGAAGGTAATCGCCAGGCCGAGGGCGGCGAGCAGCAGGATCGAACCCAGCGACAGGCCGCTGAAGGCCTGACCGAGCAGTTCGCCCATGAACAGCTTGCGCTCCACCTGGGCCAGACTGGTCTCCGCCGCCTTGCGCACCGCCGGATCGGCTTCGTCGCCGTCCAGCAGGCTCTGCAGGCGGGTCTTGGCCAGCGGCTCGCCGGTCTCGCCGAGCAGGCGCACGGCCTTCAGACGCGTGGCGGCTTCCGGGCTGACCAGTTGCAGGTTGGCCAAGGCCAGCGCCAGGGCGTCATGCACAGCGTCGTTGTCTTCCTGGGCGAAGCGCTGTTCGAGCACCGGCAGCAGGGCCGCCGGCGCGTTGCGCTGCAGGGTGCGGGCGGCGTCCAGGCGCGCGCTGGCGTCCTCGTCGCTCAGCGCATGGCTGGCCAGTGCGGTGTTCAGCAGGCCGCGCAGGCGGTTGTTCAGGCGCAGCACGCGTGGGGTGTCCTGCGCTGTACTTTCAGCTTCCAGGGGCAGCCACTGGCCGGCCTCCTGAACGTAGGGATTCTTGTCCTTGTCGGTGCCGATCCGGCCCTGCTGCAGGGCGTCGAGAAAGGCGCGGCGTTCGGCCGTGGGGCTGGCGCTCCAGTGTTCCAGCAGGCGCACCTGATCGCTGGCGCCGGCGCGGGTGAATTCCAGGGCATCGCCGGCCTGGGCGCCCAGCGGCAGCAGCAAGGCCAGCGACAGCAGTAATCGGTACAAGGCAGTGGGCATGGTGAAGCCCCTTCATCAATGGGCAAATGGATGACGCGTGGGGTTGTGGCCCGGCCCGCCGTGCCGGCGGGTTGGTGGACAAGGAAGGCGTTGTCCACCCTACGGCGCTGCCACGTACCGTAGGGTGGATCGCGCTTTACCGATCCACCGAGCGGGCTCTGCCCGCCGTGCCGGGGTCTTAGTTACCCACCACCGCGTAGTCCGGCTTCTTGTCGTTGCCGGGGATATACGGGCTCCACGGCTGGGCACGCAGCGGGCCTTCGGTCTGCCAGACCACGGAGAACTGACCGTCCTCCTGCACTTCGCCGATCATGACCGGCTTGTGCAGGTGGTGGTTCTTTTCCATGGTCAGGGTGTAACCGCTCGGCGCGGGGAAGGTCTGGCCGTAGAGGGCCTGGCGCACCTTGTCCACGTCGGTGGTGCCGGCCTTCTCGACCGCCTGCGCCCACATATGGATGCCCACGTAGGTGGCTTCCATCGGGTCGTTGGTCACCGCCTTGTCGGCGCCCGGCAGGCCCTTGGCCTTGGCGTAGGTCTTCCACTTGTCCACAAAGGCGCTGTTGACCGGGTTCTCCACCGACTGGAAGTAGTTCCAGGCGGCCAGATGACCGACCAGCGGCTTGGTGTCGATACCGCGCAGCTCCTCTTCACCCACCGAGAAGGCCACCACCGGCACGTCGGTAGCTTCCAGGCCCTGGTTGGCCAGTTCCTTGTAGAAGGGCACGTTGGAGTCGCCGTTGATGGTGGAGACCACCGCGGTCTTGCCGCCGGCGGAGAACTTCTTGATGTTGGCGACGATGGTCTGGTAATCGCTGTGGCCGAACGGGGTGTAGACCTCTTCGATGTCCTTCTCGGCTACGCCCTTGGAAATCAGGAAGGCGCGCAGGATCTTGTTGGTGGTGCGCGGGTAGACGTAGTCGGTGCCCAGCAGGAAGAAGCGCTTGGCCGCGCCGCCGTCTTCGCTCAGCAGGTATTCCACCGCCGGGATGGCCTGCTGGTTCGGCGCCGCGCCGGTGTAGAACACGTTGGCCGACAGCTCCTCGCCTTCGTACTGCACGGGGTAGAACAGCAGGCCGTTCAGCTCTTCGTAGACCGGCAGCACCGACTTGCGCGACACGCTGGTCCAGCAGCCGAAGGTCACGGCCACCTTGTCCTGGGTTAGCAGCTGGCGGCCGCGCTCGGCGAACAGCGGCCAGTTGGAGGCCGGGTCGACCACCACCGGCTCGAGCTGCTTGCCGAGCACGCCACCCTTGGCGTTGATCTCGTCGATGGTCATCAACGCCATGTCTTTCAGCGAGGTTTCCGAAATGGCCATGGTGCCGGACAGCGAGTGCAGGATGCCGACCTTGATGGTCTCGGCGGCCTGGATGCTCCAGCTCATGCCCATGGTGGCCAGCGAGGCGGACAGGGTCAGCGCCTTGATCATTTGACGACGTTTCATGTTGCGATCTCCATTCACGAAAAAGGGTCGTTCAAGCGGTTGGCAGTCTTCAGGCGGTGGTTCCGTCACCCTTGCACCGCCCGTTGCCGGGCGCTGTGCAGCATGTGCAGGGTGATCTTGCGCACTTCGGCCTTGCTCAGTTCGATGTGGGTCCTGAGCAGGCGCTGTGCTTCTTCTATGCGGCGCGACAGGATCGCGCCGAGGATCCGGGCGTGTTCCTCGTAGGTGGCGGTGATACGGGAGCCTTGGGTGAAATCCAGGCGGCGGATGATGCGCAGCCGTTCGCTGATGCCGCCGTGCAGGCGCGCCAGCTCGCGGTTGCCGGTGGCTTCCACCAGCTGGCAGTGGAAACGCTCGTCCAGCCGCGACACCTCACGGCCGTCCGGCAGGCGTTGCTCCGGGGCCACCAGCCAGGTGGCACGCAATTGCTCCAGCTCGACCGGCAATTCGCCGGCCGGGCGCTCGCACAGCCGCCGTACGGCTTCGAGTTCGAGGACGATGCGCACGTCGTACAGCTCCTCGAAGTGGTGGAAGTCGAACGGCGTGACCTGCCAGCCGCTGCGAAACGACACGGCGACAAAACCCTCGCGCTCCAGCTGGTACAGCGCCTGACGCACCGGCGTACGGCTCACCGCCATGCGCTCGGCGACCTCGCCTTCGCTGAAACGATCGCCGGGCAGCAGGCGGAACTCGAAGATGTCGTCCTTGAGCTGCTGGTAGATGCGCTCGGCGAGATTCTCCGGCCGTTCCTTGCCGCGCCGTTCGGGGCTGTGCAATTGCATGTCAGGCCGCCTCGTGGGGTTCGAGCAGCAGCAGGGCGTCGCCGGGGGTGACCGCCTTGCCGGGCTGGCAGCGCACCGACTTGACGATGCCGGCCACCGGGGCGATGACCGCCAGCTCCATCTTCATGGCCTCCACCACCAGCAGCGGGGTCCCGGCCTCGACGCGCTGGCCGGGCTGCACCAGCACCTTCCAGACGCTGCCGCTCATCTCGGCGCTGACCAGATGGCCGTCCAGGTCGCCGTCATCCTCCACGGCGCTGGCCAGCGGCTGGGCGGCGGCAGGGTCGTCGTCGCGCCACAGCTGCACTTCGGCGTCGAAGGCGGCCTTCTGGCGTTGCTGGAAGGCGGCGATGCCGTCCGCGTTGTCGGCCAGGAAACGCTGATACGCGGCGAAGTCGAACTCGCCCTGCTCGATGCGGATCTGCGCGCGGCCCTCGCGGAAGGCTTCGCGGAAGGTGGAGAGCTCCTGCTCGCTGACCTCGTAGAAGCGCACCTGGTCGAAGAACTTCAGCAGCCAGGGCTCGCCGTTCTCGAACTGGGCGTTCTTCAGGTACTTGTTCCAAATCGGCAGGGTGCGGCCGACCAGTTGGTAGCCGCCGGGCGAGTCCATGCCGTAGATGCACATGTACATGCCGCCGATGCCCACCGTGCCTTCGGCGGTGTAGGTGCGCGCCGGGTTGTACTTGGAGCTGAGCAGGCGGTGGCGCGGGTCCAGCGGCACGGCGCAGGGCGCATCCAGGTAGACATCGCCCAGGCCGAGGATCAGGTAGCTGGCGTCGTAAAGGATGTTCTTGACCTGCTCACGGCTGTCCAGGCCGTTGATGCGCTGCAGGAAGTCGACATTGTTCGGCAGCCAGGGCGCCTCGGCGCGCACGGTTTCCCGGTAGCGGGTCACGGCGCCGAGGGTGGCGCTGTCCTCGAAGGCCATCGGCAGATGCACGATGCGGGTCGGCACCTTGAGGTTGGCCACATCGCCCAGTTGCTCTTCCAGGCGCAGCAGGTGGGCGAGCAGCGTCTGCTGATGCAGCACGCGGCTGTTGTAGCGCAGCTGCAGGGAGCGCACGCCCGGCGCCAGTTCTTCCAGCCCCTCGATGTTCGCCGCCTTCAACGCCTCCATCAGCAGGTGCACGCGCAGGCGCAGCGCCAGGGCCAGCACGTTGTCGCCGTACTCCATCAAGATGTAGGCGTCACCGGCCTGGCGGTACACCACCTGCGGGCGACCGTCGGTGGCCGGCAGCTCGGCCAGCACGGTGGCGGAAACGGTGTTGCCCGGCTGCAGGCTCGGCGCCGGAAGGGTGACGGCGCTGATCGCCGCCAGCGCCTCGATGCTGCCCAATTGCGCCTGTTCCAGGCTCTGCGCCTGCTGGAAGCCGATGGGGAAGAAACGCAGCCTGTCGCCGGGCTTGACCTGGCCGACTTTCCACAGCTCGGCCTTGGCGATGGTCACCGGGCAGACGAAGCCGCCGAGGCTCGGGCCGTCCTGGGTGAGGATGACCGGAAAATCGCCGGTGAAGTTGATCGAGCCGATGGCGTATTCGCAGTCGTGCACGTTGGACGGATGCAGACCGGCTTCGCCGCCGTTGGCCCGTGCCCAGCTCGGCTTCGGCCCGGACAGGCGCACGCCGAGGCGGTTGGAGTTGTAGTGCACCTCCCATTCGGCGGCGAAGAATTCCTCGATGGCCTCGGGGGTGAAGAAGTCCGGCGCGCCGTGCGGGCCGTACAGCACGCCGATGTTCCAGGTGTTGCCGTAGGCGGGAATCAGGCTTGGGTGAACGGCGTGTGGGGCGGACACCGGCGCCGGTGTGGTGCAGGCCGGCAGCGCCGGTTGCGAGATGGCCAGCATATCGGTCGGACGCAGGGTGCGGCCGGCATGGCCGCCGAACTGGCCGAGGGCAAAGGTAGAGCGGCTGCCCAGGTACAGCGGCACGTCCAGGCCGTTGCGCACCGCCAGGTAGGTGCGGCAGCCGCTGGCGGCGCGGCCCAGCTTCAGCACCTGGCCGGCACGCACCGGCAGCGGTTCCCAGTAGGCGACGGTTTCGCCGTCCAGGGTGGCCGGGCAGTCGGCGCCGGTCAGGGCGATCAGCGTGTCAGAGTGGAATTTCAGGGTCGGGCCCTGCAGGGTGAATTCCAGGCCGGCGGCGCTGGCGTGGTTGCCGACGATGCGGTTGGCCAGGCGGAAGGCGTAGTCGTCCATCGGCCCGGACGGCGGCACGCCGATATCCCAGTAGCCGAGACGGCCGGGGAAATCCTGCGCGCTGGAGTAGGTGCCCGGTTCCAGCACCTCGATGACGCGGGCCTGGTACTCGAACGTGTCGAGCAGGCGGGTCCATACGTTGCCTTGCGCGAAGCGCTCGTCGGCCACCACCTGACGCAGGTAGTCGAGGTTGCTGGCGATGCCGTGCAGGCGGGTTTCAGCCAGGGCGGCGCGCAGCTTGAGCAAAGCTTCTTCGCGATTGGCACCGTGCACGATCAGCTTGGCGATCATCGGGTCGTAGAAGGCCGACACCTCGCTGCCGGTGCTCACCCAGCCGTCCACCCGCACGCCGTCGGGGAAGTGCACATCGGTAAGCACGCCGGGGCTCGGCTGGAAGTTCTTCAGCGGGTCTTCGGCATACAGGCGCACCTCCATGGCCGCGCCCTGCGGAGCGCGGTTCAGCGCCGGCCAGTCCAGCGCGTCGCCGGCGGCCACGCGCAGCATGCATTCGATCAGGTCCAGGCCGGTGACCATTTCGGTGACCGGGTGCTCCACCTGCAGGCGGGTGTTCACCTCCAGGAAGTAGACGTCGTCGCGGGCGGCGTCGTAGATGAACTCCACGGTGCCGGCGCTGCGGTAGCTCACCGACTCGCCCAGTTGCACGGCGGCGGCGTGCAGCTTTTCGCGGGTGGCCTGCGGCAGGTTGGGCGCAGGGGTTTCCTCGACCACTTTCTGGTTGCGGCGTTGCAGGGAGCAGTCGCGTTCGCCGAGGGCGACCACGCGACCCTGGCCGTCGCCGAAGATCTGCACTTCCACATGGCGCGCCTGATCGACGAAACGCTCGAGAAACACGCCGGCGTCGCTGAAGAACTGCTCGCCCATGCGCTTGACGCTGTCGTAGGCGCTGGCCAGCGCCTCGGCGTCGGCGCAGCGGGTCAGGCCGATGCCGCCCCCGCCGGCGGTGGTCTTGAGCATCACCGGGTAGCCGATCCGTTCGGCGGCGGCCAGTGCCTCTTCCAGACTGTTCAGCAGGCCGGTGCCCGGTGCCATCGGCACCCGGGCCTCGGCGGCCAGCTCACGGGCGCGGTGCTTGAGGCCGAATTCGCGAATCTGCTGTGCGGTCGGGCCGATAAAGGCGATACCGGCGGCCTCGCAGGCGTCGGCGAACTCAGCGCTTTCCGACAGGAAGCCGTAGCCGGGGTAGATGGCCTGGGCGCCGGTTTCCTTGGCGGCGGCGAGAATCTTGTCGATGCGCAGGTAGCTGTCGGCTGGCTTGTCGCCGCCCAGGGCGACGGTCACGTCGGCATCGCGCACATGTTGGGCGTTGCGGTCGGCGTCGGAATACACCGCCACGCTCTTCACACCCAGGTGCTTGAGGGTGCGAATGGCGCGAACAGCGATTTCCCCACGGTTGGCGATCAGTACGGTATGGAACATGGCGCTCTCCTTAGGCCTGGGTGGGGGTCGCGTTTTGGGCGGCGATAAAGGCGCGCCAGCCGCCGAAGGCGGTGATATCGCGGGCGCCTTCCAATGCGTAGGGCTCGCAGATGAATCCCTTCACCCAGCGGCCGTCGGCCAGTTGCACGTTGCCAATGCCCAGCGGTGGCGGGATCTCCGCGACGAATTCACCGAAGCGCGCCTGCGGCACGTCCCACAGCTCGACGATGATCGCGGCGCCTTCCGCCACGCGGGCCAGGCCGGGCTTGGGCGGCACGGTGCCGGGCAGGGCGTAGAGGCGGTAATCGGCGCTGGTGGTGGTCTGCTCGACGCGCACGGCATCGCGGCTGGTGAGCTGGAAGTTCAGTGGCATGCCGGTCAGGTGTGCGCCGACTACCGCCACGCGCACGCTGCCGGGAATTGGTGTGTTGTTCGGCGCTTCCATGGGAAGGGCGCGCTCGGTGGCACCGAGCGGCAGCTTCAGTGCCTGCTGCCAGCGCTGGCCCAGCGCAGCCAGGGCCTGATCGCGCCAGGCCGGGGCGATGAAGGTGATGCCGGCCGGCAGGCCGTCGGCGCGTAGTCCGGCCGGCACGGCCAGGGCGCACAGGTCGGCCAGGTTGGTGAAGTTGGTGTAGGTGCCGAACTGGCTGTTGAACAGCACCGGCTCCTGCTCCATTTCGTCCAGGGTGCGGATGGTCGGCGAGGTCGGCACCACCAGCGCGTCGAAGGGGGCCAGGGCATCGTTGATGCGGCGGGCCAGTTCGGCGCGCATGTACTCGGCCCGGTAGGCGTCGCAAGCGCTGTACCGGTGGCCTTTGTCGACGATGCTGCGCACGACCGGGTGGATGTGCTCCGGCTCCACCTTTTCCAGAGCCACGGTGCGCTCGGCGACCCAGGGTCCGTAATACAGCTGCTCGGCCAAGGCCTGGAACGGACTGAAGTCGATTGGAACCAGTTCGGCGCCCAGGGCCCGCAGCTCGCCCAGCGCCTGGGCGAAGACCATTTGGCTGGCGTCATCGCCAAAGAACTCCGGGTCGGCCGGGTAGGCCAGTTTCGGTTTGGCCGGCATACCCACCCGGGCGCTGTTCGGGTTGGCGCGGCTGTAGTCGTCGGTCGGGTCGTAACCACCGGCCAGGTTGGCCACGGCCAGTGCGTCGCTGACGGTCAGGGCGAACACCGACACGCAGTCCAGGGTGCGGCAGGCCGGTACCAGTCCGCTGGTCGACAGCCAGCCCTTGGTGGGCTTGAGACCGACGATGTTGTTGAAACCGGCCGGCACACGCCCGGAGCCGGCGGTGTCGGTGCCCAGTGCGAACGGCACCAGGCCGCGCGCCACCACGCTGGCCGAGCCGGAGCTGGAGCCGCCGCTGACATAGTCGGTATTGAAGCTGTTGGGCACCGCGCCGTAGGGCGAGCGGGTGCCGACTAGGCCGGTGGCGAACTGGTCGAGGTTGGTCTTGCCGATCAGGATGGCGCCAGCGGCGCGCAGCCGGGCGACCACACTGGCGTCGTCGCCGGCGCGGTAGGTAAACGGCGGACAGGCGGCGGTGGTGGGCCAGCCGGCGGCGTCGAGGTTGTCCTTGATGGCAAAGGGCACGCCATACAGCGGCAGGGCATCGCACTGGCCGCCGGCGGCATCGAGCAGGCGGTCGAGCTCGCTGAGCTGGGTATCCAGCTGAGCGCGGCTGGCCAGGGTGATCCACGCCGGATCATCCGGGTTCAGTTGATCGCGCAGCGCGTGGATCAGCTCGGCGGGACAGATCCGGTTACGGTAGGCCGCTTGCCAGTCCGCAAGGGTAAAGCCGAGGGGGGCGTTGGGCATGCTCTGAGATTCCATCTTGTATTCAAGAGATGGAACAGACAGAGCAAGGGCGGTGCCAATATCCGGAAAGCCCCGTTTTTCAAGGCGTTACGCGCATTTTCGGTAGGTTTTCGCGGCCATGAGGCGAGGGCGGCGCACCGGGGCGGGGCGTGGGTGCGAGATTGTGGTGCGAGCGAAGGGTGGTCGGCGCCTTTCCGGCCGCCAATGCGGATTGCGTCAATGCCGTGTCCGGCGGCCGACGCGTTGCGTTGACCGCCCTGCGCCGCGAGCAGCAGAGGCGTCGCCCTACGGAATCAGGTAGCCCTGAATACCGGTGAAGATGATCTGTGCGGCCAGGGCGCAGACGAACAGGCCCATCAGGCGGCTGACGATCTGCAGGCCTTGTTCGCCGAGCAGCTTTTCGAACTGGTTGGACAGGTACAGCACCATGCCGACGGTCAGGCCGGCCAGGATCAGCGCGGCGATGGTCCCCAGCTTCTGGTCCCACTGGTTGTCCGCCACGCCCATCACCAGCAGGGCGCCGATGGTGCCGGGGCCGACGGTCAGTGGGATGGTCAGCGGCACGATGGTCACGTCCTG
>DATJDB010000187.1:0-6669 GCA_035497635.1 Pseudomonas sp.
GTGGCGTTCACGCCCGAGCAGATGGTCGAGGCGCTTCAGCAGCTCTGCAATAAAACGCCGAGCAGTGAAGCGGCGATTCTCTCGACCTGCAACCGCAGCGAGTTGTATCTGCAACAGGATTCCCTGCAGGCCGACCAGGTGCTGCAATGGCTGGCCGATTACCACGGCCTGAGCCTAGACGAGCTGCGCCAGTGTGCCTACGTGCATGCCGACGAGCAGGCCGTGCGGCACATGATGCGCGTGGCCTCGGGACTCGATTCGCTGGTGCTTGGCGAACCGCAGATCCTCGGGCAGATGAAGTCCGCCTACGCCGTGGCCCGCGAGGCCGGCACCATCGGCCCGCTGCTGGGCCGGCTGTTCCAGGCCACCTTCAGCACCGCCAAGACCGTGCGCACCGACACCGCCATCGGCGAGAACCCGGTGTCCGTGGCCTTCGCCGCCGTGAGCCTGGCCCGGCAGATCTTCAGTCGGCTGGAAAGCAGCCAGGCGCTGCTGATCGGGGCCGGCGAAACCATCACCCTGGTTGCCCGCCACCTGCACGAGCAGGGCGTCAAGCGCATCGTGGTGGCCAACCGTACGCTGGAACGCGCCCGCAACCTGGCCGATGAGCTGGGCGCTCGCGCGGTACTGCTTTCCGAGATTCCCGATGAACTGGTGAACAGCGACATCGTCATCAGTTCCACCGCCAGCCAGCTGCCGATCCTCGGCAAGGGCGCCGTCGAACGCGCGCTGAAACTGCGCAAGCACAAGCCGATGTTCATGGTCGATATCGCCGTGCCGCGCGACATCGAGGCGCAGGTCGGCGAGCTGGAAGACGTCTATCTCTACACCGTGGACGACCTCCACGAAGTGGTGGAGGAAAACCTCAAGAGCCGTCAGGGCGCGGCGCGGGCCGCCGAAGACCTGGTGTCGCTGGGCGCCGACGAGTTCATGGTGCGCCTGCGCGAGCTGGCCGCAGTGGATGTGCTCAGGGCCTATCGTCAACAGGCCGAACGCCTGCGCGACGAAGAATTGGCCAAGGCTCAGCGCCTGCTGCAGAACGGCGGCAACGCCGAAGACGTGCTCGCCCAGATGGCTCGCGGCCTGACCAACAAGCTGCTGCACGCCCCCAGCGTGCAGCTCAAGCGGCTCACCGCCGATGGCCGTCTGGATGCACTGGCCGTGGCCCAGGAACTGTTTGCCCTCGATGAGGCCAGGAAATGAAGCCATCCCTGCTGAGGAAGCTGGAAGGGCTTCAGGACCGCTACGAAGAACTCACCGCGCTGCTCGGTGATGCCGGGGTGATCGGCAACCAGAACCAGTTCCGCGCCTATTCCAAGGAATACGCCGAAGTGGAGCCGGTGATTCTCGCCTACCGGGATTACTGCAAGGTGCGGGCCGATCTGGATGGCGCGCGGGAAATGCTCAAGGACAACGATCCCGAGCTGCGTGCCATGGCCGAGGAAGAAGTCGAGCAGGCCCGCGAACAGCTGGCCGGGCTGGAAGATCATCTGCAGCGCATGCTGCTGCCGCGCGACCCCAGCGACGGGCGCAACGTGTTCCTGGAAATCCGCGCCGGCACCGGCGGTGACGAGGCGGCGATCTTCGCCGGCGACCTGTTCCGCATGTATTCGCGCTATGCCGAACGGCAGGGCTGGCGGGTCGAGATTCTCTCCGAAAGCCCCGGCGAGCACGGCGGCTACAAGGAAGTGATCTCCCGCGTGGAAGGCGACAACGTGTTCGCCAGGCTGAAGTTCGAGTCCGGCGCGCACCGCGTGCAGCGCGTGCCGGAAACCGAATCCCAGGGCCGCATCCACACCTCGGCCTGCACCGTGGCGGTGCTGCCCGAGCCGGACGAACAGGCGGCCATCGAAATCAATCCGGCCGATCTGCGCGTGGACACCTACCGCGCCTCGGGGGCCGGCGGCCAGCACATCAACAAGACTGATTCGGCGGTGCGCATTACCCACTTGCCGACCGGCATGGTGGTCGAATGTCAGGAAGAGCGCTCGCAGCACAAGAACCGTGCCCGCGCCATGGCCTGGCTGGCGGCCAAACTGCAAGACCAGCAGGACGCCGCCGCGCACAAGGAAATCGCCGACACCCGCAAGCTGCTGGTGGGCTCGGGTGACCGCTCCGAGCGCATTCGCACCTATAACTTTCCCCAGGGCCGCGTCACCGATCACCGCATCAACCTGACCCTGTATTCCCTGGGCGAGGTGATGGCCGGCTCGGTGGAACAGGTGATCGAACCGCTGCGTCAGGAATACCAGGCCGACCAGTTGGCGGCGCTGGGGGATTAAACACGGCGGGAAAGTGTTAGCCCTTGTGGGAGCGGTGCCCCGTCGGCGGTTATGGGAGCGGACTTGTCCGCGATGCGGTGTGTACCGAAGCCAAAAGCTCGCGAATGAATTCGCTCCCACAGGACGGCCACGGCCGCAGAGGAGTATTCCTGTCCAATGCCCACCCTCCAATCCCTGCTCGAAACCGCCGACCTGCCCGAATCTCCAAGCCCGCGCCTGGATGCCGAGCTGCTGCTTGCCCATGTGCTGGGCAAGCCGCGCAGCTACCTGCGTACCTGGCCGGAACATCAACCCGACGCCGAACAGTGCGCCAGCTTCGAACGCCTGCTGCAACGCCGCCGCGCCGGCGAGCCGGTGGCCTACCTGCTCGGTCGCCAGGGCTTCTGGAGCCTGGATCTGGAAGTTTCCAGCGACACGCTGATCCCGCGACCCGACACCGAACTGCTGGTGGAAACCGCCCTGACCCTGATCCTGGCCACGCCGCTGGATGTGCTGGACCTGGGCACCGGCACCGGCGCCATCGCCCTGGCGCTGGCCGCCGAGCGACCGGCCTGGCGCGTCACCGGCGTGGATCGCATCGAGGCGGCGGTGGCGCTGGCCGCCCGCAATGGCCAGCGCCTCGGTCTGAACAATGCGCGCTTCCAGCTCAGCCATTGGTTCAAGGCGCTGGTCGGCCAGCGTTTCCAGTTGATCGTCAGCAATCCGCCCTATATCGCCGCGGGTGACCGCCACTTGGGCGAGGGCGATGTGCGTTTCGAGCCGGCCAGCGCACTGGTGGCTGGCGCGGACGGACTGGGCGACATTCGTCTGATCATTGAGCAGGCGCCTGCGCACCTGCTACCCGGCGGCTGGCTGCTGCTGGAGCACGGTTTCGATCAGGCCGAGGCGGTGCGCGAACTGTTGAACGCCGCCGGCTTCGCCAAGGTGGAAAGCCGGCGCGATCTGGGCAACCACCCACGCATCAGCCTGGGCTGTTGGGACTCTAAATGACTGAATTGAACGATCAGGAACTGCTGCGCTACAGCCGGCAGATTCTTCTCAAGCAGATCGATGTGGATGGCCAGTTGCGCCTCAAGCAGGGGCGGGTGCTGATCGTCGGCCTCGGCGGGCTGGGCTCGCCGGTGGCGCTCTACCTGGCCGCCGCGGGTGTCGGCGAGCTGCATCTGGCGGACTTTGATCAGGTCGACCTGACCAACCTGCAGCGGCAGATCATCCACGACAGCGACAGTCTGGGCACCGGCAAGGTGGACTCGGCCATAGCCCGCCTGAGCGCGCTCAATCCCGAGGTGCGCCTGGTTGCGCACCGCACCGCGCTGGATGCCGACTCGCTGGTCGAGGCCGTGGCGGCGGTCGATCTGGTGCTGGACTGCTGCGACAACTTCAGTACCCGCGAAGCGGTTAACGCCGCCTGCGTGGCCGCCGGCAAGCCGCTGGTATCCGGCGCGGCGATTCGCCTGGAAGGCCAGCTCTCGGTATTCGACCCCCGGCGCGCCGACAGCCCCTGCTACCACTGCCTGTACGGCCATGGCAGCGAGGCGGAACTGACCTGCAGCGAGGCCGGTGTGGTGGGTCCGCTGGTCGGGCTGGTCGGCAGCCTGCAGGCGCTGGAAGCCCTCAAGCTGCTGGCCGGTTTTGGCGAGCCGCTGGTAGGCCGCCTGTTGCTGATCGATGCGCTGGGCAGTCGTTTTCGTGAACTGCGGGTTCGCCGCGATCCAGCCTGCGCCGTGTGCGGAGGCCAGCATGGCCAGTGATGCACCAATCGGCGTGTTCGATTCGGGGGTGGGCGGCATCTCCGTGCTGCGTGAAATCCAGGCGCACCTGCCCAACGAATCCCTGCTCTACGTGGCCGACAGCGGCTTTGTGCCCTACGGCGAAAAGAGTGCGGAGTTCATTCGCGCACGCAGCCGCGCCATTACCGAATTTCTGCTGGCCCGGGGCGCCAAGGCATTGGTGGTGGCCTGCAACACCGCCACCGCCGCGGCGGTGGCCGAGCTGCGTGAAACCTGGCCGACGCTGCCCATCGTCGGCATGGAACCAGCGGTCAAGCCGGCCGCGGCAGCCACGCGCAGCGGCGCGGTGGGCGTGCTGGCCACCACCGGTACGTTGAAAAGCGCCAAGTTCGCGGCCTTGCTGGATCGCTTCGCCCATGACGTGCGGGTGATCACCCAGCCCTGTCCGGGGCTGGTGGAGTGTGTGGAAAGCGGCGCGCTGGACGCTCCGCAGACCCGCGCGTTGCTGCAGGGCTTCGTCGCTCCGTTGCTGGATGCCGGGTGCGACACGCTGATTCTCGGTTGCACCCACTATCCGTTCCTCAAGCCACTGCTGCGCCAACTGGTTCCCGAGTCGGTCAGCCTGATCGATACCGGCGAGGCGGTGGCCCGCCAACTGGGCCATCTGCTGGATCTGCGCGACCTGCGGGCCAGCGGCCCGGCCGCGCCGGCGCATTTTTTCAGCAGCGGCGATCCCGAGGCGTTGCGCCGCGTGTTGCCGGTGCTTTGGCCACACGCCGCCGGCCTTGATCCGTTGCCAGCGGAACTCGGCGCCTCCTGAGTCTTCAGATGACGGGAAGTCCCCTTGAAAGAGGGCATCCCCCGATGCGCAAAGGATTATCCCTGCTGGCGGCCGTTGCCTTGGCTGGCGCCTTTTCTCCTGCGGTCCAGGCCCTGGATCTGACCCTCTCGGCGGGGCAGAGCCAGGATTCCACGGCGGTGGTGCGAATCGGCCTGCAGTCCGACTTCTCCCGCAGTTGGTGGCAGACCTCCACCGGCCGGCTGACCGGCTACTGGGACCTGGCCTACAGCTGGTGGGAAGGTGACCTGAATTCGGACAACCACAGCCTGTCACTGGCGCCGGTACTGGTCTACGAATTCGCCGGCGAGCGGCTGCGCCCGTTCATCGAGGCGGGCATTGGCGTGGCGGTGTTCGCCGACACGCGGGTCGAGGACCGGCAGCTGGGCTCGATGTTCCAGTTCGAGGACCGTATCGGCGTCGGCCTGCGCTTCGGCCAGGGGCACGCCCTGGGGCTGCGCGCCATCCACTACTCCAATGCCAGCATCAAGGCGCCCAACGGCGGTGCGGAGGTCTACAGCCTGTATTACCGGCTGCCGTTCTGAGCGCGGCATCCCGCCCGGTCAATAAGGCCGTTGTGCCGCGATAGTATCGTTGCGCACATAAACCCCCTTTCCCCTTGCGGGAGAGGGCTGGGGAGAGGGGGACTTACCGGGAGGGACTTTCCATGCGCATTCTGCTGACTGGCGGTACCGGTCTGATCGGTCGTCACCTGTGCCACCTGTGGCGTGCCCAGGGTCACGAACTGTGGGTGTGGAGTCGCCGGCCGGAGGCCGTGCCGAAGCTGTGCGGCGCCGGCGTGCAGGGCATCGCCGGGCTGGATGAACTGGACGACCAGCCGCTGGATGCGGTGGTCAATCTGGCCGGCGCGCCCATTGCTGATCGCCCATGGACCCAGGCGCGCCGTCAGGAGTTATGGGAAAGCCGCGTGACGCTGACCGAACATCTGGTGGACTGGCTGGCGCGCCGAGCGCAGCGGCCGGCGGTGCTGCTTTCCGGTTCGGCCACCGGCTGGTATGGCGACGGCGGCGAGCAGCGTCTGGATGAGGACTCTCCGCCCGCCGACCAGGGTTTCGCCGCGCGCCTGTGCGGCGCCTGGGAAGATGCCGCCTGCCGCGCCGAGTCGCTGGGCCTGCGCGTCGTCCGGGTGCGCACCGCGCCGGTACTGGCCGGTGAGGGCGGCATGTTGCCGCGCCTGCTGCCGCTGTACCGCCTGGGGCTGGGCGGCCCGCAGGGCAGCGGTCGGCAGTGGATGCCCTGGATTCATCTGCACGATGAAGTTGCGCTGATTGATTTTCTGCTATCCCACCCGGATGCTCGCGGCCCGTACAATGCCTGCGCTCCGCAGGCGGTGCGCAACCGCGACTTTGCCCACGCGCTCGGCCGCGCGCTGCAGCGGCCGACGCTGCTTCGGGTGCCGGCCTTGGCCCTCAAGGGCTTGGGCGAGCTGTCCAGCCTGCTGCTGGGTGGCCAGCACCTGACGCCCAAGCGCTTGCAGGCGCTGGGTTTCGCGTTTCGCTTCACCGATCTGGATTTAGCCCTGGCCGACCTGACTGGCCGCCATCGATAGGAAGTTGCATGACCGATCACGCGCTGTTGCTGGTCAACCTGGGTTCGCCCGCCTCCCCCCAGGTGGAGGATGTGCGCCGCTACCTCAACCAGTTCCTCATGGACCCCTACGTCATCGATCTGCCCTGGCCGCTGCGCCGGCTGCTGGTGTCGCTGATCCTCTGGAAGCGGCCGGCCCAGTCGGCGCATGCCTACGCCTCCATCTGGTGGGAGGAGGGCTCGCCGCTGATCGTGCTCAGCCGCCGGCTGC
>DATJDB010000188.1:0-12937 GCA_035497635.1 Pseudomonas sp.
ATGTCGGCGAGACCACAATGTCTACCACGCTCTATAACGGCAGCGTCAAGGTAGATACTGTCGAGCATCTATTGTCGGCTCTGGCCGGTCTGGGTATCGACAATGCCATCGTCGAGCTGTCCGCGCCCGAAGTGCCGATCATGGATGGCAGCGCCGGTCCCTTCGTGTTCCTGATCCAGTCCGCCGGACTGCAAGAACAGGAAGCACCGAAGAAGTTCATCCGCATCAAACGTGAAATTTCCGTCGTCGACGGCGACAAAAGGGCTACGTTCCGGCCTTTTGACGGCTTCAAGGTTGGCTTCGAAATCGATTTCGATCACCCCGTATTCCATGGGCGGACCCAGACCGCCAGTGTGGATTTCTCCAGCACCTCGTTCGTCAAGGAAGTCAGTCGCGCCCGCACTTTCGGTTTCATGCGCGACATCGAATTCCTGCGCTCCCACAACCTGGCACTGGGCGGCAGCGTCGAGAATGCCATCGTGGTGGACGAGCATGGTGTGCTCAACGAGGACGGCCTGCGTTACGAAGACGAGTTCGTTAAACACAAGATTCTGGACGCCATCGGTGACCTGTACCTGCTGGGTAACAGCCTGATCGGCGAATTCCATGGCTACAAGTCCGGGCATGCACTGAACAATCGCCTGTTGCGCAGTCTGCTGGCGCAGCAGGATGCTTGGGAAATGGTCACCTTCGACGACGTCAAGGATGCGCCCATTTCCTACATGCGTCCGGCAGCCGCCGTTTAAGCAAAGCAATCTCTCTCCATGAAAAAAGCCACCTTCGGGTGGCTTTTTTCATGGAGAGGAAATGTTGAGGACGGTTGGCCGCGGCGGCAAATACTTGCCGGAAAGGGGCGCGGTACGGCCATTCGAAACGCCAGAAAAGCCATGGCCCTTTGGCTTAATAGCTACTTGCCTGCATGGCTTTCTTCTTGCATGATCTCACTGCGCCATTATGGCGAGTCGGGTTTCTTGACGCGGCCGGCAAGGCGCAGGAGCGCGGCACGCAAGGTGGGATCGCTGATGGTCTCCGCCGTCTCGCGCAGGTGAGACGAAGCGGTGGAAGAAAGGTGCAAAGCGTGACCTGGGTCACGCTGCGGGTTGGCTGGAGGTTGCACCTTGAAGAGGATTCTCGATAGGTTCGCGAACTCCTCCAGTTCCCTCAACTGGCGCAGCAGGCGGGGTTGCTGATAACGCAAGCGAGTGGCCCAGTGGCCATCGGTGATGATCAGCAACAGGCAGCCTTCGCGCCACGAGGCGATATGGCAATGCGGGCGTGCGGCAGGTTGCAACTGGCTTTCCAGAAGCGCTTGCAGGCGGGCAAGCCGTTGGGCTTCGCCGAACAACGCCTTGAGCGGTTTGGCGTCGCGCAGCAGCGCGGTGGGAGTCCGGGCCGGCAAGGGACGAAAAGTCATGGCAGGAAAGCCTGTAGTTGGCGGGGTCGCATGGTAGCAAATATGCCCAGCGGTCGCGGCGTTACCCAAGGGGGAGTTATGCAAATCATTCTGCTCGGTCAGCGTAATGGCGCGGCGCGTTCGCTCAATATAGATGCGCGTCTGCTGTCGGCTGGCGCCGGTGTGCTGGCCGTACTCACGCTCGTCGGTGGCATCGCCCTGGGCGGTGTGCTTTACCCGTTTTACAGCGACACGGAAGGTCGCATGGCTGCCCACATGGAAGAGCAGCGCGGCAAGATCAGCGAGGCCCGGCAGGCAGCACAACGCCAGCTGGAAGCCTTCGGCGTGCATATCGCCGAGATGCAGGCACGCCTGACTCGTCTGGACGCCCTGGGTGAGCGCCTGACCGATCTGGCCAAGCTCGACAACCGCGAATTCGACTTTTCCCTCAGTGTCGGGCAGGGCGGTCCGGAAGAAGTGCTGGAAAACGCCTTCTTTGCGCCGCCGCCCTTCCTGCAGACGCTCGATGAGCTGATGGAGCGCCTGGACAGCCGCGAACAGCAACTGGAAGTGCTGGAAGAAGTGCTCGCCGAACGCGGGCTGAGCGAGGCAGGCAACGTCTCCGGCCGGCCGGTGACCCAGGGCTATCTGTCCTCGCCGTTCGGCCGCCGCAACGATCCGTTCACCGGCCAGCAACGCATGCACAAGGGTGTGGATTTCGCCGCCCGCGAAGGCAGTGATGTGGTGGCGGTGGCCGCTGGTGTGGTGACCTGGTCCGGACGCAAGAGCGGGTACGGCACCATGGTCGAGGTCAACCATGGCGATGGTCATGTCACCCTCTACGCCCATAACAGGGAAAACCTGGTGCGGGTCGGCGAGTTGGTGCAGCGTGGTCAAGTGCTCGCCAAGGTGGGCAGTTCCGGGCGTTCGACCGGGCCGCACGTGCACTTCGAGGTGATCAAGAATGGTCGCCAGGTGAACCCCTACACCTTCATCGCGCGCGCCAAGACCCAGAACTGAGTCGGTCGTCATCTGCCAACCCGCCTCGGCGGTTTGTCAGTGCGTTATTCGCGTTTCTGTCGGAATTTCACCCTCTTCTCCCGGGATACGCCAGCCTGGCCAACAAGCTGGACAAGGTCGCTTTCCTGATGCCCGATTCCGAGTAGAATTCCCTCTTCGTGCGCAGCCGCAGGTTGCGCGGGCGGCTGCCTGGTCGCCCTCCATTCAAACGCGTGGAAGAACCAGTCGATATGTTTGCGCCTCTCCTGAAAAAACTCTTTGGCAGCAAGAACGAGCGGGAAGTCAAACGCATGCTCAAGACGGTCAAGGCCGTCAATGCATTCGAAGAGCAGATGCTGGCGCTGTCCGATGAGCAACTGCGCGACAAGACCCCTCAGCTGCGCGAACGCCTGGCCAAGGGCGAAACCCTTGATCAGTTGCTGCCCGAAGCCTTCGCCGTGGCCCGCGAGGCCGGCAAGCGCGTCATGGGCATGCGCCACTTCGACGTTCAGCTGATTGGTGGCATGACCCTGCACGAAGGCCGTATCGCCGAAATGCGTACCGGCGAGGGCAAGACCCTGGTGGCGACCCTGGCCGTGTACCTCAACGCCCTGGCAGGCAAGGGCGTGCACGTGGTCACCGTCAACGACTACCTGGCTCGCCGCGATGCCAACTGGATGCGCCCACTGTACGAATTCCTCGGCATGAGCGTTGGCGTGGTCACGCCGTTCCAGCCGCCGGAAGAGAAGCGCGCTGCCTATGCCGCCGACATCACCTACGGCACCAACAACGAATTCGGTTTCGACTACCTGCGCGACAACATGGCCTTCAGCCTGGAGGACAAGTTCCAGCGCGAGCTGAACTTCGCGGTCATTGATGAAGTCGACTCCATCCTCATCGACGAGGCGCGTACTCCGCTGATCATTTCCGGTCAGGCCGAGGATAGCTCGCGGCTGTATCAGCAGATCAACCAGTTGATCCCGCAGCTCAAGCGTCACATCGAAGAAGAGGAAGGCGTGGTCACCCAGCAGGGTCACTACCGCATCGACGAGAAGACCCGCCAGGTCGAGCTGAACGAAGAAGGCCACCAGTTCGTCGAGGACATGCTCACCGGTGCCGGCCTGCTGGCCGAGGGCGAAAGCCTGTATTCGGCGCACAACCTGTCGCTGCTCACCCATGTGTATTCCGGCCTGCGTGCCCACAAGCTGTTCAATCGCAACGTCGAGTACATCGTGCAGAACGGTCAGGTATTGCTGATCGATGAGCACACCGGCCGCACCATGCCCGGTCGCCGTCTCTCCGAGGGCCTCCACCAGGCTATCGAGGCGAAGGAAGGCCTGCAGATCCAGGCCGAGAGCCAGACCCTGGCGTCGACCACCTTCCAGAACTACTTCCGCCTGTACAACAAGCTGTCCGGCATGACCGGCACCGCCGACACCGAGGCGTTCGAGTTCCAGCAGATCTACGGCCTGGCCGTGGTGGTCATCCCCACCAACAAGGACGTCGCGCGGATCGATTACAACGATCTGGTTTACCTGACCCAGGAAGAGAAGTTCCAGGCGATCATCACCGACATCACCGACTGCCGGGCCAAGAACCGACCGGTGCTGGTCGGCACTGCTTCGATCGAAAGCTCGGAATATGTTTCCCAGCTGTTGAACAAGGCCGGCATTGCCCACAACGTGCTGAACGCCAAATACCACGACAAGGAAGCCGAGATCATTGCCCAGGCGGGACGCCCGGGCACGGTGACCATTGCCACCAACATGGCCGGTCGGGGTACCGACATCCTGCTGGGCGGCAACTGGGAAGTGGAAGTTGGCGCGCTGGAAAACGCCACCGAGGAACAGATCGCGCAGATCAAGAGCGACTGGCAGAAGCGTCACCAGCAGGTGATCGAGGCTGGCGGCTTGCATGTGATCGCTTGCGAGCGCCACGAATCTCGCCGCATCGACAACCAGTTGCGCGGTCGCGCCGGTCGCCAGGGTGACCCGGGCTCCAGCCGCTTCTACCTGTCGCTGGAAGACGGCCTGATGCGCATCTTCGCCTCCGACCGGGTGAAGAACTTCATGAAGGCGCTGGGTATGCAGTCCGGCGAGGCCATCGAGCATCGCATGGTCACCAACGCCATCGAGAAGGCGCAGCGCAAGGTCGAGGGCCGCAACTTCGACATCCGCAAGCAGTTGCTGGAATTCGACGACGTGGCCAACGAGCAGCGCAAGGTGATCTACCACATGCGCAACAGCCTGCTGTCCGCCGAAGATGTGGGTGAAACCATCGCCGAATTCCGCGACGAAGTGCTAGGCAACGCCATCAACCAGCACCTGCCGCCGCAATCGCTGCCCGAGCAGTGGGACATCAAGGGCCTGGAAGCCACCCTGCGCAGCGACTTCGGTCTGGATCTGCCGCTGCAGCAGTGGCTCGACGAAGACGATCACCTGCACGAAGAAAGCCTGCGCGAAAGAATCCGCGAAGCCCTGCTTGCCGCCTACGCCGAGAAGGAAGCGCTGGCTGGCGCCGAGGCGCTGCGCACCTTCGAGAAGCAGATCCTGCTGCGCGTCCTGGACGATTTGTGGAAGGACCATCTGTCCACCATGGATCACCTGCGCCACGGCATTCACCTGCGCGGCTACGCGCAGAAGAACCCCAAGCAGGAATACAAGCGCGAGTCCTTCAATCTGTTCCAGGAGCTGCTCGACAGCATCCGTCGCGATGCCATCCGCGTGCTGTCCCATGTACAGGTACGTCGCGAGGATCCGGCCGAAGAAGAAGCGCGTCTGCGCCGCGAGGCCGAGGAGATGGCCAAGCGCATGCAGTTCCAGCATGCCGCCGCACCGGCGATGGAGCCGGACGCTCCGCAGGCTGATCCGGCAGAAGGCACCGGCGCGGCCACCGCGACGGCGGTGCGTAACGAAGCGAAGATCGGTCGCAACGAGCCGTGCCCCTGCGGTTCCGGCAAGAAGTACAAGCATTGCCATGGTCAGGTCCAGTAGGGCCTGAGACCCCAGGCTTTGCCAGCGCCGCGACGGTTCTTCCGCTCGCGGCGTTTTTCCTTACACTGCAACGCCCGCTGCGGCGTATCTCACATCTGATCTAGGAGCGCTTCCATGGCTGTCGGTCTTGGCCCCCTGCCCACCCTGCATCCCGTACCCGGTTTCGAACTCGGCATCGCTTCCGCCGGCATCAAGCGCGTCGGGCGCAAGGATGTGGTGGTCATGCGCTGCGCCGAAGGTTCCAGCGTGGCCGGTGTCACCACCACCAACGCTTTCTGCGCGGCGCCGGTGCTGATCACCCGCGAGCGCATGGGCGGCGCGGTGCGTTACCTGCTGACCAACACCGGCAACGCCAACGCCGGCACCGGCGCGGACGGCCTGACCAACGCGCGCCATACCTGCGCCGCGCTGGCTACGCTGACCGGCGTTTCGGGAGATGCCGTGCTGCCGTTTTCCACCGGCGTGATCGGCGAGCCGCTGCCGGTGGCCAAGATCGAGAGTGCCCTGCAGGCCGCGCTGGATGATCTGGACGAGAACCACTGGGCCGATGCCGCCACCGGCATCATGACCACCGACACCCTGCCCAAGGGCGCCAGCCGCCAGTTCCAGCATGACGGCGTGACGGTCACCGTGACCGGCATCTCCAAGGGCGCCGGCATGATCCGTCCGAACATGGCGACCATGCTCGGCTACATCGCCACCGACGCCAAGGTGGCGCGCACGGTGCTGCAGGACCTGGTGCGCGACGCGGCGAACAAGTCCTTTAACCGCATCACCATCGACGGCGACACCTCCACCAATGACTGCTGCATGCTGATTGCCACCGGCCAGGCCAGGCTGCCGGAGATCACCTCGGCTTCCGGCGAGCTGTTCGCCAAGCTCAAGCAGGCGGTGTGCGAGGTGTTCATGGATGTCGCCCAGGCCATCGTGCGCGACGGTGAAGGCGCCACCAAGTTCGTCACCGTGCAGGTCAATGGCGGTGCCAACCCGCAGGAATGCCTGGATGTGGCCTACGCTGTGGCCCACTCGCCACTGATCAAGACCGCGCTGTTCGCCTCCGATCCCAACTGGGGTCGCATCCTGGCCGCCGTTGGTTATGCTGGCGTGCCGAACCTGGACGTCGGCAAGATCGACGTGTTCCTCGGTGAAGTCTGCATTGCCAGCCAGGGCTGCCGTGCCGCCAGCTACACCGAAGAGCAGGGTGTGACGGTGATGGCTCGCGAAGAAATCACCATCCGCATCGAGCTGGCGCGCGGCGATTGCAGCGAGACCATCTGGACCACCGATCTGTCCCATGAGTACGTGAAGATCAACGCGGAATACCGCACCTGATCTGCACATGAGCCGGGTGGTGAGAACCACCCGGCTCGGCCTGTGTCAGTCCGTGCCCATTCTGCGCCGGGATGGGGCGAGCAACCCTCCCGGCGACTGAGAGGTGCTTCATGTCCCTGACCCTGGTGATCGGCAACAAGAACTACTCGTCCTGGTCGCTGCGCGCGGCGCTGGCTCTGGACCTGAGCGGCGAACCCTACGAAGAACGACCCATCCCCCTGCGCCAGCCGGATACTGCGCAACGCATCGGCGAACACTCGCCCAGCGGCCGGGTGCCGGTGCTGCTCACCGACCTCGGTCCGGTCTGGGATTCGCTGGCCATCGGCGAATACCTGGCCGAGCGCTTTGCGGAAGCCCATCTGTGGCCGCGTGGCGAATACGCCCGGGCGGTGGCCCGCTCGGTGTGCGCCGAGATGCACAGCGGCTTTGTCGCCCTGCGCACGCACCTGCCCATGGACCTTAAGCGCCAGGCGCGGCTGGAGAGCATTCCGGACGACGCCCAGGCCGATATCCGCCGAGTCTGCGCCCTGTGGCGCCACTGCCGCCAGCACTTCGGCGCGGACGGTCCGTTCCTGTTCGGCCACGCCAGTCTGGCCGATGCCTTCTATGCGCCGCTGGCGGCGCGCTTTCACCATTACCAGGTGGCCCTGCCGGATGAGGCGGCCGCCTATGTCGCAACCGTCTATCAATGGCCGGCCTTTCAGCGTTGGTACCGGGCGGCGCTGCAGGAAACGGAGACGATCTGAACGTGACACGCATTGCAGTGGCCGCCGCGGTGATTCACGGCGCCGATGGCCGGGTACTGATCGCCCGGCGCCCGCTCGACAAGCATCAGGGCGGTCTCTGGGAATTTCCCGGCGGCAAGATCGAACCCGGCGAGACGGCTGAGGCCGCCCTGGGTCGCGAACTGCAGGAAGAGCTGGGGATTCAGGTGCGCGCGGCGCGACCGTTGATTCGCATCCACCACGATTATCCGGACAAGCAGGTGCTGCTGGATGTCTGGGAAGTGACCGCATTCGACGGCGAGCCCCACGGTGCCGAAGGCCAGCCCCTGGCCTGGGTGCGCCCGCAGGATTTGCCCGCATACGAGTTTCCGGCGGCCAATCGTCCCATCGTGGCAGCGGCACGCCTGCCGCAGCAGTATCTGATCACCCCGGACGGACTCGCGCCGGATGAGCTGCTGCGCGGGATGCGCTTGGCCCTCGAACGGGGCGTGCGTCTGGCCCAGCTGCGTGCGCCCTCGATGTTCGATCCCCAGTACCGGGATCTGGCTCTGGATGCGCAGGGACTTTGCGCCGGGCGCGCGCAACTGATGCTCAAGGGCCCGCTGGAATGGTTGGCCGACTTTCCGGCGGCGGGTTGGCATCTGACCGCCGAGCAGTTGCGCCGCTACGCGCCCAATGGCCGGCCATTTTCGCGTCAGCGCTGGCTGGCCGCGTCCTGCCATAGCGCCGAGGAATTGGCACTGGCAGAGCAAATGGGCGTGGACTTTGTCACCTTGTCGCCGATTCTGCCCACACATAGCCATCCCGAGGCCGAGCCGCTGGGCTGGAACCGGACGGCTGAGCTGATCGAGCATTGCCCGTGTCCGGTGTATCTGCTGGGCGGTTTGACCCTCGAACAGCTGCCCCAGGCGCGAGGTAGCGGCGCGCAGGGCATCGCGGCCATACGAGGACTCTGGCCGCTGGCCTGATTCTTGTATCCGGCGCAGCCATGCCCGGTGCCGCCAAAATGCCAGCGATGTCAAGCCAGATGGCGTGCGCCGAGACCGGATTGTCTCGCTCGATGGACCTGTCATGACTCAATTGAAATCCCAGCGGCTCACCCAACTATTGGGCGGCCTCGGCCTGGCGGCGATCTTTGCGTTCGCCTGGCAGGCTCGGCCAGCGCCGCAGCTCGCCGACTTTGCGCTCCCCGAGGTCCAGGTGCTGCCGTTGTCGGCGGACGAGACGCCGGTGTTCGAATCGCGCTTCGCTTCCTCGAACCTGAAAAACTTCGCCCACGCCTCGGCGATCACCGCCCTGCCCAACGGCGACCTGCTGACCGTCTGGTTTGCGGGTTCCCGCGAAGGCGCGGCGGATGTACAGATTCGCGGTGCGCGTTTCGATGCCCGCACGGGCACCTGGAGCGAGGAGGTGGTTCTGGCCACCCGCGAGGGCACTCAGCAGGGTCTGCAGCGCTTCGTCCGCAAGCTGGGCAATCCGGTGCTGGCGGTCACGCCAGATCAGCGCCTGTGGATGTTCTACGTGTCGGTGTCCCTCGGTGGCTGGGCCGCCAGTTCGATCAACGCCGTATATTCGGATGATATGGGCGCGAGCTGGTCCACGCCGCGTCAGCTGGTGACCACGCCGCTGCTGAACATCAGCACCCTGGTGCGTGGCGCTCCGGTGCTGCACGCCGACGGTTCCATCGGCCTGCCGGTCTATCACGAATTCATCGGCAAGTTCGGCGAGTACCTACACCTGGACTCCGAGGGGCGGGTGCTGTCGAAGTCGCGCATCAGCAACGGTCGTTTCTCCCTGCAGCCGACGGTGGTGCCGCTCGACCGGCAGCGCGCCATCGCACTGCTGCGCCACTCGGGCGAAGACCGCCGCGTTCTCGCCAGCCGCACCGAGGACGCCGGACGCACCTGGAGCGAACCGACGATGCTCCAGCCGAGCAATCCCGATTCGTCGCTGGCGGTAATCGCCACGCCCCGTCACGGCTTGCTGGTTGCGCTCAACGACCTGAAGCAAGGCCGTTTCCGCCTCAGCCTGTACGGTACCGATGCGCAGTTGCAGCAGTGGACGCCGCTGCTGGACCTGGACGAATCGCCCGACGAGGAGGGCGACCCCATCGAGGAAAGCAGCTACCGGCAGATCGTTGCCGAACACTTCCTGAATTCCAGCGGTGGTCAGGTCCAGGTGCGTGTTGACGAGTTCCTGTCGAGCATCGACCACCGGGTCTGCTCGAAGGGCAAGTGCAACTTTACCTATGACTACCCGTACGTGATTCGCGGCGCGGATGGCCGTTACCACCTCGTCTATTCCTGGAACCACTCGATGATCAAGCACGTGAGCTTCAACGATGCCTGGCTGGAGGAACAGCTGTGACGCTTGCTCTGTGGAATATGCATCTGTGCTTCGCGCTGGTGATCTTCCTGCTGCTGCCGCTGCGCGGTCGCTCGCGGGGTTTGCAAGGCGCGGTGCTGCTCGCATTGCTGGCGCTGGGCTTCGTGCCGGTACAGGGGCTGCCGCTGGTGGCTTATCCGCGCGCCCTGGCGCCGGAAGTGTCCATCGTCACCCTGCTGGCGCTGGGCTGGGCGGTACTGGTGCGCCTGGACCTGGCGCAGCCGCTGCCGGGCAATCAGCGCATGACACTGCGGGTTCTGTTTGGCGCGCTGGGCCTGTTCCTTTATCCTGCCGCGCTGGGTCTGGGGGCGTTCGACACGTACCAGCTGGGCTTCGGTCCGCGGACCATGCTGGTGGCAATCGGCCTGGTGGCCCTGCTGATGCTCTACCTTGGCCACTGGCTGGCCATGAGCATGCTCGCCCTGGCCACACTGGCGTTCGGCCTGGGCCTGCTGGAGTCGGAAAACTACTGGGATTATCTGCTCGACCCCTTCGTCGTCCTCTACTGCTGGTTCGCCCTGCTGGCGAGCGGCAGTCGACGGCTCTGGTCATCGCGTAGCCGCTCCCGAGCGTAATGGCTCTGCAACCCACGGCCCTGCCTGCGCAGGGCCTTGCTGTTTCTGGCTGGTCCGTGCGGGCCGGTGATTCAATGTGCAACCCGAGGTGAAATGATGGATTGGCTACAGTCCCGCCGTTTGCAGTACTGCTTCGGTATCGTGGCAATACTTTTCCTGTGGTTCGCCATCCTGCGAATGGTGTTCTTCTTCGGCTTCTCCGGCCTGGACAGCGGCGCGCTGACCGGCGACGCGGCGGTGCTTGAGACGCTGGGTATCGGCCTGCGCTTCGACCTGCGCCTGGCTATCCTGCTGACCCTGCCGCTGGCGCTGCTGGCCTGGCTGCCGCGCTGGAACCTGGCCAGCCTGCCCGGGCTGCGCTGGTTGCCGCGCGTGTACCTGGCGCTGGCGCTGGCCGTGCTGATGCTGGTGTACATCACCGACTTCGGTCACTACGCCTACCTGGGCGTGCGCATCAACGCCACGGTGTTCAACTTCTTCAAGGACGCGCAGATTTCCGCCGGCATGGTCTGGCAGACCTATCCGGTGGTGTGGATCACCCTCGGCTGGCTGGTGTCCGTCGTGCTGCTGACCGCTCTGCTGGTGCGCCTGGAACGCTTCACCCTGGCGCGCCCGGCGCGGGTACTCAAGCGCTGGTCGCGGGTGTGGGGCAGTGCGCTGGTGGTGGTGTTGCTGTTCCTGGGGCTGCTGGGCCGGGTGGAGAACATCAACCTGGAAAATCCTGTGCCGCTGCGCTGGAGCGATGCGTTCTTCTCCGGCGACAACCAGATTGCCTCGCTGGGCCTGAACCCGGTGCTGTTCCTCTACGACACCTCCAAGGTCACCCAGGCGCCCTATGACGCGGAGGCGGTGCGCCGCAGCTACCCGCTGCTGACGCAGTATTTCGGTATCGACGCTCCCGACGAACAGACCCTCAACCTGCGCCGCGTGCAGGGCCCGCAGCCCTATGCCATCCAGGCCGAGCGCAAGCCCAACGTGGTGTTCGTCATGCTCGAATCCCTGGGCGCCAGCGCGGTGGGCCACCATGGCAACCCGCTGAATCCGACGCCGTATCTCGATCGTCTGGCCGAGCAGAGCTGGACCTTCAAGCACTTCTACGTGCCGGCGGTGGGCACCGCGCGTACCGTCTGGGCCAGCATCACCGGCATTCCGGACGTGTCGCGCGAGGAAACCGCCACGCGCAACCCGCTGATTCCCAACCAGCACACGCTGGTCAACGACCTGAAAGGCTACGAGCGCTTCTACATGATCGGCGGCAACGCCGGTTGGGCGAACATGAACGCCCTGGTGCGCCAGAGCATCGACGGCGTGCGCATGTACGAAGAGAGCTTCTGGAAGTCGCCGCATGTGGATGTGTGGGGTATTTCCGATCTCAGCCTGTTCCGGGAAGCCGACCTGCTGCTGCAGGCCGTGCCGAAGGACAAGCCGTTCTTCGCCTATATCCAGACCGCCGGCAACCACCGTCCCTTTACCATTCCCGAAGACAACGACGGCTTCCAGATCAGCGAGCGTACGGAAGCGGAAGTGCGTGAGTTCGGTTCGGTGGTCAAGGCCCAGTACGAGGCCGTGCGCCTGCTGGACTTCAACATCGGCCGGCTGATGGAAATCGCCAAGGCCGGCGGCTGGTACGACGACACCATTTTCGTCATGTTCGGCGACCACAACACGCGCATCACCCAGCTGCCGCACATGCCGCCGGCCTTCGAGAAGCTGGGCATCGAGGGCAATCACGTGCCGCTGCTGATCCACGCGCCCAAGTACCTGGCGCCCAGGGTCATCGAGGAAGCGGTCGGCCTGTCTGACGTACTGCCCACCGTGCTCGGCATGCTCGGCGAGGAGTTCCAGAGCGGCACCATGGGTCGCGATGTCCAGCAACCGACGCCGGAAGGCGAGCGGGTGGTGCCGATCATGCTGCGTACCGGTACCTTCCCGATCATCGGTGGCATCACCCGGGACTACCTGCTGCAGATGAAACACGACGGTAGCGAACCGACGCTGCACGACCTGGCTTCGCCAACCCCGCTTGAGGATGTGGCCGGTGACAATCCCGAGGAGTTCGAGCGTCTGCTGGGCCTGACTCGTGGCCTGTACGAAAGCGCGCGGCTGATGATGTATCAGAACGTGCGTGACTGACCCCGCCGGGCGATGACGAAAAAGGCCGACAGTGATGTCGGCCTTTTTGTCGGTGCGGCGAATGCTTTTTGGAGGAGCGGCTTCGGCCGCGATGGGTCAGCAAAAAAAACATCGTGGCTGAAGCCGCTCCTGTAGATCACACATGGTTCTTATACCTCCGGTTTGGGCGCCGCCTGCCAGAGGATTTCGGCGATGCCCTGGCGCCGCGCGATCAACCGTGCGGCGACGAACAGCAGGTCCGACAGACGGTTGAGGTAGGCCGACAGCTCGCCACGCAGCGGTTCCACGCCGTTCAGGGTCTGGCAGCGGCGTTCGGCGGCGCGGGTCGCGCTGCGGCACAGGTGAGCCTGGGCGATCAGGCGGGAGCCGCCAGGCATGATGAAGTTTTCCAGCGGGCCGACT
>DATJDB010000189.1:0-7703 GCA_035497635.1 Pseudomonas sp.
TTGCGGGGTTTGTGCATCACCTGTGGGGCCGGGTTTATCCCGGCCAAGGGCCGGCGTCAGCCGGCCCCACAGATTGGGTGCGCTTCCTTTACCGCCAGGTACTGGTCACCACTCCATCGCCAATTACCTGGGCGTCGATGATCTTTTCGCTGCTGCGGTTGCGCACCCGCACGATTTCCCCTTCGCGGCCGTTGGCCAGAGCTTCGCCCAGAGTGCTGGCCTCGATGCCATCGTGACGGGCGCGGATGGTCACCGACTGGCCGCGGCGCACCCACAGCGGCGCGTCCAGTAGCTCGGCGCTCAGCATCTGGCCGGCGCGGATGCGGCGCTTGGCGGTTTGCCCGACCACCTGTTCGGCCTTGCCAAAGAAGCCGCGATCATGGCGGGCCAGTTCCTGGCGTTTCACTTTCACATCCTCGGCAGTCAGCGCCTGGTCGCGGTCCAGCGTGTGCCGGGCCACCAGCAGCAGCACGCTGACCTTGGCCTGGGCGGTGACGTCCTGGCTCCACTGCGGCTGCGCGCAGCTCAGGCGGTAGCGCTGGCGGGCGAGCAGTTCTTGCCGCCCCGACAGACTCTGCACTTGCGGGGTTCGGGAGCAGGTGGGCAACTGACCGACCGAAGCGGGCAGATTGAGATCCAGACTCAGCCGCGGCTGCTGCCAGCCCAGCTGCCGGGTCTCCCGCTCCAGCATGGGTTGCAGGTGCTGGCGCAGCGCCTGCTCGATCTGCGTGCCGGCGGTAGCGGCCTGTGCACTGCTCGCCTGCAGCATCACCAGCAGCGCAACGCAGGCGGAAAATCTCTTTCCGCCGGGCCGGCGTTTTACTGTCGCGACGTCGGCCGCTTGGTCCTTCGCTGTTTCGTTGGCCATATAAAAAACCTTCAAAATCAATGAGCTATGCAGTAATGGCTAAGTGGCATAAAAGCTGCTACTCCGAGCGCAGTGACATTTTTTTGGGGTTGCCCATGAGTATACGGATTGATGACGTGGTCGGTGTGCATGCCCATGCCCTGCAGGTGCGCATGCAGCGCAGCGAGATTCTCGCTGCCAACCTGGCCAACGTGGATACCCCCGGCTTTCAGGCCCGGGACGTCGACTTCGCCGGCGAGATGAGCCGCCTTGAGTCCGGTCAGGACCTGGGCAGTCTGCGCGTCGATTCGCCGCTCAAGTACCGCATTCCGTATCAGGCTTCGCTGGACGGTAACACGGTGGAGTTGAGCGTCGAACAAGCCGAATTCTCGCGCAACTCCATGGATTTCCAGACCAGCCTGACTTTCCTGACCATGAAGTTCAGCGGTCTGAAACAAGCCATCGAGGGACGTTAAACCATGGCGTTTGAATCCATCTACCGCATCGCCGGCTCGGCCATGAACGCCCAGACCGTGCGCCTGAACACCGTGGCCAGCAACCTGGCCAACATCGACTCGGCCGCCGCCTCCGCCGAGGATGTGTACGCGGCTCGCCGTCCGGTGTTCGCCGCGGTGTACAACAACGACGAAATGACCCGTGGCGCCGGCATGGGCGGCGCCCATGTGCAGGTGCTGGACGTGGTGACCACCGGCCGTGAGCCGGTCAAGCGCTACGAGCCGGGTAACCCGCTGGCGGGTGCCGATGGCTACGTGTTCTATCCGGCCCTTAACCAGATGGAAGAAATGACCGACATGATGTCGGCCACCCGTAGCTTCGAGACCAACGTGGAAGTGCTCAACCGCCTGAAGAGCATGCAGCAGAGCCTGCTGCGTCTGGGAGAACTCTGATGAGTGTCAGTGGCGTCAACAACAGCTCCAACCCGTACGCGCTGCCGGATGAAACCATCAGCGTCAGCGAGGCCGGCCAGCTGAGCAACCAGTTCATCACCCTGATGGTGGCGCAGATCCAGAACCAGGATCCCACCAACCCGATGGACAGCACCCAGTTTGTCGAGCAGTACGCGACCATCTCCCAGGTACAGAGCCTGGAAAACATGACCAAGCTGCAGCAGAGCAGCCTGGTGCTGGCCGACAACCTGCAGATGCTCACCGCCGCCAGCCTGGTCGGCCAGAGCGTCACCGTGCATGCCGACAGCCTGCAGCTGGACGGCAAGGTCAACGCTCAGTTCGACCTGCAGCACACCTCCACCAACACCGTGCTCTGGCTGACCGACGCCAACGGCGAGGAAACCCCGGTGGCGCTGGGCCGCCAGGATGCCGGGCGGGCCGACGTTGCGCTCGACCCCGCCGCACTGGGGCTCAAGCCTGGCACCTACCAGGTACGCATCGAGACCGCCAGTGGCGAGGAACCCCGCCTGCAGGTGGCCGGCAAGGTCAACGACGTGCGCGTCAGCGACAGCGGCCCGGTGCTGAACATCGCCGGCATTGGCAGCGTGCCGTTCTACCAAATCGTCCAGTTCGGCCAGCGCGGCTGAGCCTGTTGATCATCGAGGGAAGACCATGAGCTTCAACATCGCCCTGACCGGCCTGAACGCCGTCTCCGAACAGCTGAACACCGTCAGCAACAACATCGCCAACTCCAACACCACCGGCTTCAAGTCCTCGCGCACCGAATTCGGCAGCGTGTACGCCGACACCCAGGCCATGGGCGTGGAAGTGCTGGGCAACACCCAGAGCATCAGCCTGGGCGGCGCGCTGCTGAACACCAGCCGCACCCTCGACCTGGCCATTTCCGGCGGCGGCTTCTTCATCGTCAAGGGCACCAACGGCGAGACCCAGTACACCCGCGCCGGGGTGTTTGGCACCGACTCGGCCAACTACATCGTCAACAAGGCCGGGCAGAAGCTGCAGGGCTATCCCACCGATGCCAACGGCAACCTGCTGACTGGCAGCCTGGGCGACCTGCGCATCAAGGCGGCGACCCTGCCGGCGCGGGCCACCGACAGCGTTGAGTTCGTGGCCAACCTGGACGCGAATATGAAACAACCGGTGGACGGCCTGGGTGCGCCCATTACTTTCAGTCCGGCCGACCCCAAGTCGTACAACTCCACCTACACCACCAAGGTCTACGACTCGCTGGGCAAGGAGCACACCTTGACCCAGTACTTCGTTGCAACCGGCACCGCCAACGAGTGGGAAGCCCACTATTACCTGGGTGGTGCATTGATGGGCGGTGTTAACCCCCAGACCCTGAACTTCGACTCTGACGGCACTCTCACTGGCCCGGCGGGAGCTGTGACGGTTACAGCTGCTCCAGCCGGGGCGGATGCATTAAGTGTTGCCATCGACTACACCGGTACCACCCAGTACGGCACCAACTTCGGCGTCTCCACCAACCTGGCGTCGGGCTACACCTCCGGCGAGCAGACCGGCCTGGGCATCGACAGCAAGGGCAACGTGTTCGTCAACTACAGCAACGGCGAGAGCCAGCTGCAGGGTCAGGTGGTGCTGGCCAGCTTCATCAACCCGGAGGGGCTGAAGAACGTCAGCGGCACCGCTTGGGTGTCCACGACTGATTCCGGCCAAGCCCTGACCGGCGCACCCGGCGTGGCCCAGTTCGGCTCGGTCAACGCCGGCACCCTGGAAAACTCCAACGTCGATCTGACCGAGGAGCTGGTCAGCCTGATGCAGGGCCAGCGCAACTACCAGGCCAACACCAAGGTCATTTCCACCCAGAAGGATCTCGACCAGATCCTATTCAGCGCGATGTAAGGCGGAGCTGACCCATGGATCGTCTCGGATACACGGCGATGACTGCGGCCAACCGCAGCATGCAGGCTCTGCAGATTCACGCCAACAACCTGGCCAACGTCAACACCGCTGGCTTTCGCGCCGACATGGAGCGCGCTGCCGCCGTGAAGGTGGAAGGCCAGGGTTACGACAGCCGCCACATGGCGCGAGTCGAAAACAACGGCGTCAACCTGAGCCCCGGCCCGCTGAGTTTCACCGGTCGGGCATTGGACGTGGCCATTCAGGGCCAGGGCCTGCTGGCGGTGCAGCATGGTGACGGCGAGGCCTACACCCGCCACGGCAGCCTGCAGGTGGATGCCGACATGCAGCTCACCGTCGGCGGCCGCGTGCTGCTGGGCGAGGGCGGCCCGCTGGTGCTGCCCGAATACGATCAGTTGCACATTGGCAGCGACGGCACCGTCTCGGTGCTGCCGCGCGGCGATTTCCTGATGGTCGAGGTCGGGCGCATCAAGCGCGTCGATAGCCAGGGCCTCGACCTGGTGAAGACCGCCGAAGGGCTGCTGACGGCGCGTGGCAACACGCCGCTGGAAGCCAGCGAGACCGTGACCCTGGCCAGCGGCTACCTGGAGTCCAGCAACGTCTCGGCAATCAACGAGCTGGTCTCCACCATGAGCCTGAGCCGCCTGTTCGAGACCCAGGTAAAGATGATGAAGGCCGCCACCACCCTGGCCGAAGCCGGTAACCGGCTGATTCGCGGGTAGTTTGCGGGGACTGGCAGGAGGGGCTCCGTTGTGGGGCCGGGTTTATCCCGGCCGACGGAGGTTGGCGCGGCAACGGTGTGATGGCTGACCGAGTCGGCCGGCATAAAGCCGGCCCCACAGGTTCTGGCCCAGGGTCGGCGCCGCCTTTGAACGAAATTTTCCCGCTGCGGCATTGCCGGGGCGGCTTTGAAGAGAGGATCGACAGATGAGTTCAGCACTCTGGGTCAGCAAGACCGGCCTGATCGCCCAGGACACGGCGATGACCACCATCGCCAACAACCTGGCGAACGTGAACACCACCGGTTTCAAGAGCGACCGCGCGGTCTTCGAGGATCTGTTCTATTCCATCGAGGTCCAGCCAGGCGCCCAGGCGGACCAGATCAACACCGTGCCGTCCGGCCTGCAGCTGGGTAACGGCGTGCGCGTAGTCGGCACCCAGAAGATCTTCACCGAAGGCAACATCCAGACCACCGGCCAGCCGATGGATCTGGCCATCGTCGGCCAGGGCTTCTTCCGCGTCGAAGGCGCCGACGGCGAGACCTACTACACCGAAAATGGCCAGATGCACCTGAACGCCGAAGGCCTGGTGGTCAATTCCCAGGGTCTGCCGCTGGCCGACCAGATCGTGGTGCCCGAGGGCAGCAGCAACTTCCACGTGGGCAGCGACGGCACCGTGACCGTGACCAACGGGCAGGGTCAGCAGGAAGAGCTGGGCCAGGTCCTGCTGGTCAATTTCGTCAATCCGGCCGGCCTGGAAGCGCTGGGTGGCAACCTGTACCGCGAAACCGCCGCCAGTGGCGAGGCAGTGGAAGGCGTGGCCGGCACCGACGGTCTGGGCCAGCTCAAGCAGTACGCCCTGGAAGGCTCCAACGTGCAGGTGGTGGAAGCCATGGTGCAGATGATTGCCGTGCAGCGCGCCTACGAGGCCAACGCCAAGGTGCTGGACGCCAGCTCGGGCATGATGCAGTACCTCAACCAGTCCGTGTGATGGCCATGAAACGCACCCTGACGCTCATCCTTGCGCTCGCGCTCGGCGGTTGCGCCAGCTTTCACGAGCTGCGCGAGGACACCGAGGACGCCAGCCTCTACCAGCCACCGGCGCTGGACTACGAACAAGCCCGGCCGGTGGCCGGCGGCCTGTACCGTGGCAATGGCAGCGCGCTGATGTATGACAAGCGCGCCTTCCGGGTGGGCGACATTCTCACTGTGGTGCTCAACGAACAGACCCAGTCGAGCAAGAGCGCCGGCACCAGCTTCGGCAAGGACAGCTCGGCCAGCATTGGCGTGCCCAACCTGTTCGGCCGCACCTTCGACCGCGTGGGCGGCTCGTTCGAGGCCGAGCGGGACTTTTCCGGCTCGTCACGCAGTTCGCAACAGAACAGCCTGGCCGGCGCCATCGCGGTCACCGTGCATCAGGTGCTGCCCAACGGCGTGCTGCTGGTGCGCGGCGAGAAGAGCCTGCGCCTGAATCAGGGCGACGAGTTCATCCGCCTGAGCGGCCTGGTGCGACCCGAGGACATCAATCGCTTCAACCAGGTGTCTTCGCAGAGCATTGCCGACGCGCGCATCTCCTACGCCGGCAAGGGCGTGCTCAACGACAGCAACTCGGCCGGCTGGCTGACCCGCTTCTTTACCAGCCCCTGGTTCCCCTTCTGACGGTGTCCGCCATGCGCAAGCTGTTCCCCCTCCTGTTCCTGCTGATGCTGCCCGCCGCCGCGCGGTCGGTGCCGCTGATGGATCTGGTGGATGTCGAGGGCATCCGCGAAAACCAGCTGATCGGCTACGGCCTGGTGGTCGGCCTGGACGGCACCGGCGACAAGAATCAGGTGAAGTTCACCAGCCAGTCGGTGACCAACCTGATCCAGCAGTTCGGCGTGAATCTGCCGCCCAACGTCGACCCCAAGCTGAAGAACGTCGCCGCGGTGACGGTCACCGCCAGCGTGCCGCCGTCCTACAGTCCGGGCCAGACCATCGACGTCACCGTGTCCTCGCTGGGCGACGCCAAGAGCCTGCGCGGCGGCCAGCTGCTGCTCACCCCGCTGCGCGGCGTGGACGGCGAAGTCTACGCGCTGGCCCAGGGCAACCTGGTGGTTGGCGGCCTGAAGGCCGAAGGCAACAGCGGCTCGAGCGTGGCGATCAACAGCGCCACCAGCGGACGGGTGCCCAACGGCGCCACCGTCGAACGGATTATCGGCAGCGATTTCGCCGACCGCCCGGAGATCATGCTCAACCTGCGCAATCCCGGCTTCCAGACGGCCACCAACATCGTGCGGGCGATCAACGAGCACATTGGCGCCGATGATGTCGCGGTGGCGCTGAATGCCACCAAGGTGGCGGTGCGCGCCCCGGTCACCAGCACCCAGCGGATTGGGTTCATGGCGGTGCTGGAAATGATCGACGTGAACGAAGGCCGTGAGCGGCCCAAAGTGGTGTTCAACAGCCGCACCGGCACCGTGGTCATGGGCGAGGGCGTACGCGTCAAGGCCGCCGCCGTGGCCCATGGCAACCTGACGGTGACCATCAGCGAGACCCCGCAAGTCAGCCAGCCGGCGCCGTTCAGCCAGGGCCAGACCGCCGTGGTGCCGCGTTCTCAGGTGGAAGTTGCCCAGGAGCGCAATGGGATGTTCAAGTGGCCCGATGGCGCCAGCCTGGACAGCATCATCAACACCGTGAACAGCCTGGGCGCCTCGCCGGACGATGTGATGAGCATCCTCCAGGCACTGGAACGCGCCGGGGCGCTCAACGCCGAACTGATCGTGATCTGACCATGAGCATTCTCTCCCTTCCGGACACCCTGCAAAGCTGGCGCAACAACCCCGAGGTGACCGGCATCTCGCGCAACGACCAGTTGCAGGCGGCCGCCGAGCAGTTCGAGGCCATGTTCCTGCAGCAAATCCTCAAGCAGATGCGCAAGGCCGGCGATGTGCTGTCCGAGGACAGCCTGATGCGCAGCCGCGAGCTGGACACCATGCGCGACTTCTACGACGAGGTGCTGGCCGATCACCTGGCCGGCCAGCGCCAGACCGGCATCGCCAGCATGATCGTCGAGCAGATGGGCGGCGAACCGCGCTCCAGTCAGGCGATGCAGGCACCGGTCGGCGGCAGCTGGTCGCAGTCGGCCGCATTTAAGTCCGGGGTCGACCCGGTCGCCTTGCAAGATCAACAGCGGATGGAACCCTCCGCGCACGCATCGGCGGCCTTCGCCCAGCCGATTCGTCCTGACACCAAGGAGAATCGCTCGTGAGCCTCTTGAGCCAGATCGGCTACAGCGGCGTTCGCGCCACCCAGGTGGCGCTGACCGCCACCGGGCAGAACGTTGCCAAC
>DATJDB010000190.1:0-2561 GCA_035497635.1 Pseudomonas sp.
TCACCCGCTCATCGTTCTGCACCTGCTCCAGCGAGCCTTCGGCCAGTACCTGGCCCTGATGCAGCACGGTGACCTGGTCGGCGATGCGGCCGACGAAACCCATGTCGTGCTCGACCACCATCAGCGAATGCTTGCGGGCCAGCGACTTGAACAGTTCGGCGGTGAACTCGGTTTCCGCGTCGGTCATGCCGGCCACCGGTTCGTCGAGCAGCAGCAGTTGCGGGTTCTGCACCAGCAGCATGCCGATCTCCAGGAACTGCTTCTGGCCGTGGGACAGCAGGCCGGCCGGGCGCTGGCGCTCGTGGCCGAGGCGGATGGTGTCCAGCACCTCGTCGATGCGCTCGCGCTGTTCGCCGGAAAGCGTGGCGCGCAGGCTGGCCCACACCGACTTGTCGGTCTTCTGCGCCAGTTCCAGGTTCTCGAACACCGACAGCGCCTCGAACACCGTGGGCTTCTGGAACTTGCGGCCGATGCCGGCCTGGGCGATCTGCACCTCGCTCATGCGCGTCAGGTCCAGGGTCTCGCCGAACCAGGCACTGCCCGAATCCGGACGGGTCTTGCCGGTGATCACGTCCATCAGCGTGGTCTTGCCGGCGCCGTTGGGGCCGATGATGCAGCGCAGCTCGCCGACGCCGATGTACAACGTCAGGTCGGTGAGCGCCTTGAAGCCGTCGAAACTGACGCAGATGTCTTCCAGCGACAGGATGGTCCCGTGGCGGGTGTTCAGCCCCTTGCCGGCCACCTGGCCGAGGCCGATGGCGTCGCGGGCCAGGCCCGCGTCGATGCTGGTGCTCATTGCTCACCTCGCTTGATCAGCCCGTAGATGCCCTTGGGCAGGTACAGGGTTACCAGAATGAACAGCGCGCCGAGGAAGAACAGCCAGTACTCGGGCAGCGCCACGGTGAAGAAGCTCTTCATGCCGTTGACGATGCCGGCGCCGAGCAGCGGGCCGATCAGGCTGCCGCGCCCGCCAAGGGCTACCCACACGGCGGCTTCGATGGAGTTGGTCGGCGACATCTCCGAGGGGTTGATGATGCCCACCTGCGGCACGTACAGCGCCCCGGCCAGGCCGCACAGCACGGCGCTGAGCACCCAGATGAACAGCTTGTAGCCGCGCGGGTCGTAACCGCAGAACATCAGGCGGTTCTCGGCGTCGCGCACCGCGGTCAGCACCCGGCCGAACTTGCTGCGCGCCAGGCGGAAACCCAGGTACAGGCTGCCCAGCAACAGCAGCACGCTGGCCAGGAACAGCACGGCGCGGGTGCCCGGCGCGGTGATGTCGAAGCCGAGGATGCGCTTGAAGTCGGTGAAGCCGTTGTTGCCGCCGAAACCGGTTTCGTTGCGGAAGAACAGCAGCATGCCGGCGAAGGTCAGCGCCTGGGTCATGATCGAGAAGTACACACCCTTGATGCGCGAGCGGAAGGCGAAGTAGCCGAACACGAAGGCCAGCAGCCCCGGCACCAATACCACCAGGCACAGCGCCCAGAGGAAATGCTGAGTGCCGACCCAGTACCAGGGCAGTTCGCTCCACGACAGGAAGGACATGAACGCCGGCAGGCCGTAACCCGCGCTCTGGCGCATCAGGTACATGCCCATCGCGTAACCGCCGAGGGCGAAGAACAGCCCGTGGCCCAGGGACAGCAGGCCGGCGTAGCCCCACACCAGGTCCAGGGCCAGGGCGACCACGGCGTAGCAGAGGATCTTGCCGACCAGCGTCAGGGTGTAAGAGGACACATGCAGGGCGTGCTCGCCCGGCAGCAGGTGCAGCAGCGGCAGGGCCAGCAGCACGGTCAGCACGATCAGGCCGATGGCCAGGCTGACACGAGGCCCGACCTTGGCGCTGGCGCGCAGCAGCAGCGTCTGGTTCATGGTGTTCAATCGATGACCCTCCCCTTGAGGGCGAACAGGCCCTGCGGACGTTTCTGGATGAACAGGATGATCAGGGCGAGGATGAGGATCTTGCCCAGCACGGCGCCGATCTGCGGTTCGAGGATCTTGTTCAACACGCCCAGGCCGAAGGCGGCGGAAATGCTGCCGGCCAGTTGGCCGACCCCGCCGAGCACCACCACCAGGAAGGAATCGATGATGTAGCCCTGACCCAGGTCCGGGCCGACGTTGCCGATCTGGCTCAGCGCCACGCCGCCCAGCCCGGCGATGCCCGAGCCGAGGCCGAAGGCGAGCATGTCCACGCGGCCGGTGGGCACGCCGCAGCAGGCGGCCATGTTGCGGTTCTGGGTCACGGCGCGCACGTTCAGGCCCAGGCGCGTCCTGTTGAGCAGCAGCCAGGTCAGCGCCACCACGAACAGCGCGAAGCCGATGATGACGATGCGGTTCCAGGGCAGCACCAGGTTGGGCAGCACCTGCCAGCCGCCGGACAGCCAGGCCGGGTTGGCCACTTCCACGTTCTGCGCGCCGAAGACCACTCGCACCAGCTGGATGAGGATCAGGCTGATGCCCCAGGTGGCCAGCAGGGTTTCCAGCGGCCGGCCATAGAGGTGGCGGATCACCGTGCGCTCCAGGGCCATGCCGATGGCGGCGGTGACCAGGAAGGCCACCGGCAG
>DATJDB010000191.1:0-13283 GCA_035497635.1 Pseudomonas sp.
TGGGCAGCCTGCTGAACTGGCAGCCGCGCCTGCAGGGACTGGAGCTGGGCGGCGTGCAATTGCTGCTGCGCCAGGACGCGCAGGGGCGCTGGTCGCTGGCCGGCCTGCCGCAGGGCGAGGCGCGCGGCGAGGTGGATCCCGCCCACTGGTTGCGTCAGTTGCGGCGCTTCCCGCGGGTCGCGGTGGTCGACAGCCAGCTCATCGTGCAACCGCGCGAAGGCGCGGCGCTGAATCTTTCCTACCTGAGCCTCAATCTCGACCTCAGCGAGGGTGGCGATCGGCACCGGCTGGAGGGCCGTCTGCTGCTGCCGGACGGCAAACCGCTGGCCCTGCATCTGGACCTGCGTCTGCGCCCCAGCCGCTGGCAGGAGGCCAGCGGCGACCTCTATCTGCGTCTGCCGCAGAGCGACTGGGCGCGCTGGCTGCCGGACGGCCTGCTCGGCGACTGGCATCTGCAGCGTCTGCTGGGTGGTGGCGAGGTCTGGGCGCAATGGTCCGAGCGCGCCTTGCAGCGCGCCGTGGTGCGCCTGCACCTGCCACTGGCGCAGCTGAGCTACGCCGATCGCCCGCCGGTGCGCCTGGAGGAACTCAATCTCAGCAGCTATTTCGAGCCCGGTCCGAGCGGGCGGCGCCTGCTGGTGGATTCGCTGGCGGTCACCCTGGACGGCACGCGCTGGGGCGAGGCGCGCCTGCGTCTGGACGAGCACCGCGACGAGGGTCGCTGGGAACTGGCCAGCGATCGCCTGAACCTGGCGCCGCTGGTGCCGCTGGTCCAGCAACTGGCGCCCCTGCCGGAGCCGGCGCGAGAGTGGCTGCAGGCGCTGCGCCCGGAGGGCCAGTTGCGCAACATCCAGCTGAGCTATCAACCCGAGGCCGCCGCGCCAGCCGAGCGCTTGCGCTACTCGCTGAATCTGGAGCGGGTGGCGTTCGCCGCCCACCATGGCGTGCCGGCCGCCGCCGGGCTGATGGGCCGCCTGGAGGGCACCCTCGGCGGGGGCGAGTTGCAACTCGACAGCCGTGACCTGCAGCTACACCTGCCGCAACTGTTCCCCGCGCCCTGGCGGTACCACCGCGCCCAGGGACGACTGGGCTGGCGGCTGGACGACGAGGCCTTCAGTCTGTGGGCGCCGTATGTGCAGCTCGAGGGCGAGGAAGGCCGCCTGGCGGGTGACTTCATGCTGCGCTTCAGCCGCGATCCCCAGGCCGAGGATTACATGGATCTGCGCGTCGGCCTGCGCGACGGCGATGCGCGCTTCGCCGGCAAATACCTGCCGACCGCCAGCCCGGCACTCAGCCCGGCGCTGGCCGACTGGCTGCAGCGGGCCATCCGGGGTGGCCAGGTGGAGCAGGGCTTCTTCCAGTTCCAGGGTGCGCTGAACGCCGGCGTGTCGCCCGAAGCGCGTAGCCTGGCCCTGTATTTCAAGCTGCGCGATGCCGAGCTGGACTATCAGCCGGGCTGGCCGGTGCTGCGCGAGGGACGCGGCGAACTGTTCGTCGAGGACAGCGGCGTGCGGGTCAGTCTCAGCGATGGCCGCCTGCTGGACAGCCGCATTCGCGAGGCCAGCCTCGCGGTGCCGCACGCCGAACCGGGCCAGCCCAGCCGGCTGCACGTGGAGGCGCAACTGCTCAGCTCGGTGGGCGACGGCTTGCGGATCTTGCAGGACAGTCCGCTGCCCACCGCCGCAGCCTTCAATGGCTGGGAAGGCGACGGCGAGCTGAGTGCGACGCTGCGTCTGGACATTCCCCTGGCCGCCGGCCCTGTGCCGCAGGCCGAGGTGCGCTTCAGCCCGAACGGCGCGCGGCTGCGGCTGCCCTATCTGCCGGGCCTGGAGCTCGACGGCCTGTACGGCGATTTCCGCTTCGATACCCGCAGCGGCCTCAGTGCACGGGGGCTGCGCGCGCGCTTCCTGGAGCAGGGCGTGCAGGGCCGGATTGACAGCGACACGCAGGACGGGCGCCAGCGCACCCTGGTGGATGTGCAGGGCCGCATGCCGGTCGAGCGCCTGGCGCAATGGCTCGGACACGCGCGGCCACTGCCGGCCAGCGGCATGCTGCCCTACCGGCTGCGCCTGCGTCTCGACGGTGACGACAGCCTGCTGCGTGTGGACTCCAGCCTGCAGGGCGTGGCCCTCGACCTGCCGGCCCCGTTCGGCAAGCGTGCCGCCGAGGCCCGCTACGCCGACTGGCGCATGAGCCTGGGCGGCATGCAGCGGCGCCACTGGCTCGACTACAACGAATTCCTCAGCGTGGCGCTGAGCCTGCCGGGACAGGACTGGCAGCAGCTGCGTGGCGAAGTGCGCATGGGTCTGGGGCTGGCGCCGCCGCCCCGCGAAGCGGGTGTCCAGCTGCGCGGCCGGCTCGACAGTGTGGATGTGTCCGCCTGGCGTACCTTCTGGGAGCGCTATGGCCGCGCCGGCGGGGCGGGTGGCGCGCCGCCACCGCTGCGCGAGGCGCACCTGCACATCGGCCACCTGACCGGCGTGGGGCTCGAACCGCAGGACCTGCTGCTGCGCGTGCATCGCACCACGCAGGCCTGGTTGCTGGAGCTGGACAGCCGCGCGGTCGCCGGCGACATCCTGGTTCCGGACCAGGCGGGGCGGCCGATCGACGTCCGACTGGGCCATCTGCGCCTGCCCGCGCCTGCGCCCGCCGCCGATGGCAAGCGCGCCGATACGTCGGGCGTCGATACGTCGGGCGTCGATACGCTGGCCGGCATCGACCCGCGTCGCCTGCCGCCGCTCGACCTGCGCATCGAGCGGGTGCTGCTGGGTGACGCACCGCTGGGCGCCTGGTCATTCAAGGCGCGACCCAATGGCGGCGGCTGGGGCGTGAGCGAACTGGTCCTCGATCTCAAGGGTCTGAAAATCAATGGCGAGGCCGGCTGGTCGCGGCGCAACGACAAGGACGCCAGCTGGTTTCGCGGCCGCGTGCACGGTGACGACCTCGCCGGCATCCTCAAGGCCTGGGGCTTCGCGCCGACTGCCAGCAGCGAACGCTTCCGCCTGCAGGTCGACGGCAACTGGCCGGGTAGCCCGGCCGCCATCCGTCTGGCCAATTTCTCGGGCACCCTGGAAGCCGACCTGCGCAACGGCCAGTTCTCGGAACTGCAGGGCTCGGCCTCGGCCGTGCGGGTGTTCGGCCTGCTGAACTTCGGTGCCATCGGCCGGCGTCTGAGGCTGGACTTCTCCGATCTGTTCGGTCGCGGGCTCAGCTATGATCGGGTCCAGGGCAAGCTGCTGGCTCGCAACGGTGTGTATACCAATCTCGAGCCGACCACCCTGACCGGGCCGTCGGCCAACCTCGAACTCACCGGCAAGCTGGATATGGTCAGCGAGCAGGTGGATGTGCGCATGCTGGTGACCCTGCCACTGACCAACAACCTGACGCTGGCCGCGCTGATTGCCGGGGCACCGGTGGTGGGCGGCGCGTTGTACCTGGTCGACAAACTGCTGGGCGGGCAGATGCTGCGCTTTGCCGCCGTGGAGTATTCGGTTCGCGGGCCGCTCGGCGCGCCGCGTATCACGCCCGGGAAGCCGAAGGAATGAAGCCATGAACCTTGCCGTCATCCAGATGGTCAGTGGCGCCGATGTGGCCGCCAACCTGCAGCGCGCGCGTTGCCTGCTCGAACAGGCTGCCACCGAAGGTGCGCGCCTGGCGGTGCTGCCGGAAAATTTCGCCGCCATGGGGCATGCCGACCTGGCCGGGCTGGCGCGGCTGGAGGTGCAGGGCGACGGCCCGGTGCTGCCCTGGCTGAGCCGTACCGCCCGCGAGCTGGGCGTGTGGATCGTTGCCGGCACCCTGCCGCTGCCGCCGGACGACAGGCCACACGCCAAGCCGCGCGCTTGTTCGCTGCTGATCGACGCCCATGGCGAGCGGGTGGCGCGCTATGACAAGCTGCACCTGTTCGATGTGGAGGTCGGCGACGCCCGGGGCAGCTATCGTGAATCGGCGGACTTCGATCCCGGCGAACAACTGGTGGTGGCCGACACGCCGGTCGGCCGTCTGGGTCTGACCGTTTGTTACGACCTGCGCTTCGCGGAACTGTATGCGGCGCTGCGCGAGCGTGGCGCCGAACTGATCAGCGCGCCGGCGGCCTTCACCGCGGTGACCGGCGCGGCCCACTGGGAGGTGCTGATCCGCGCGCGGGCCATCGAGACCCAGTGCTACCTGCTGGCGGCCGGGCAGGGCGGCGAGCATCCGGGCCCGCGGGAAACCCACGGCCATTCGGCGATTGTCGATCCCTGGGGCGTGCCGCATGCCGCCCCGGTGCGTGGCGAGGGCCTGTGTCTGCTGCGGCGCGACCCGCAGGCGCAGGCCGGGATTCGCCAGAACATGCCGGTGCACGGTCACCGGCGCTTTTCAGTCTCGCTCGCGGCGTCGCGGGCGAAGCATTCGGAGTGACCATGAACGATCTGTTATTGCCGGTCAGTGAGCGTCTGCTGGCGCCGGGCGGTCTGAGCATCGAACACCTGCCGCGCCTGCTGGGTGAGCTGTCAGGGCCGGGTATCGATGCCGCCGACCTGTACTTCCAGTCGCTGGTATCGGAGTCCTGGATTCTCGAAGACGGCATCGTCAAGGAAGGCAGTTTCCATCTCGACCAGGGTGTCGGCGTGCGCGCCCAGTCCGGCGAGAAGACCGGCTTCGCCTACAGCAACGCCATCGACGAAGCGGCGCTGGGAGCCGCCTGCCGTGCCGCCCGTTCGATCGCCCGCGCCGGGCAGCAGGGCCGGGTGCAGGCGTTTGCCACGCCGCAGGTACGCCACTTGTATGCCCATGACAACCCGCTCGATGTGCTGGAGCGCACCGCCAAGGTGGAGCTGCTCAAGCGCATCGACCGCGCCACCCGGGCGCTGGATCCGCGCATCCAGCAGGTCACGGTCAGCCTGGCCGGCGTCTGGGATCAGGTACTGATCGCCGCCAGCGACGGCAGCCTGGGGGCCGACATCCGCCCGCTGGTGCGTTTCAACGTCAGCGTGATCGTCGAGCAGAACGGCCGTCGCGAACGAGGCAGCCATGGCGGCGGCGGGCGCACCGACTATCGCTTCTTCCTCGAACAGCTGAACGAGCATGAGGACCGGGCCATGAGCTACGCCCGTGAGGCGTTGCGCCAGGCGCTGGTCAATCTGGAGGCGATTGCCGCCCCGGCCGGTACGCTGCCGGTGGTGCTCGGCCCGGGCTGGTCCGGCGTGCTGCTACACGAGGCGGTCGGCCATGGCCTGGAAGGCGATTTCAACCGCAAGGGCAGCTCGGCCTACAGCGGGCGGATCGGTGAGCAGGTGGCCTCGCCGCTGTGCACCATCGTCGACGACGGCACGCTGGCGGCGCGGCGCGGCTCGCTGAGCCTGGATGACGAGGGCACGCCGACGCAGTGCACCACATTGATCGAGAATGGCGTGCTCAAAGGTTACATGCAGGACAAGCTGAACGCCCGGCTGATGGGCATGGCCTCCACCGGCAACGGGCGGCGCGAGTCCTATGCGCACCTGACCCTGCCGCGCATGACCAACACCTACATGCTGGCCGGGCAGAGCGAGCCGGAAGAAATCATCCGTTCGGTGAAGCGTGGCCTGTTCTGCGCCAGCCTTGGCGGCGGCCAGGTGGACATCACCAGCGGCAAGTTCGTGTTCTCCACCAGCGAAGCCTACCTGATCGAGGATGGGCGCATCACCACGCCGGTCAAGGGCGCGACCCTGATCGGCAACGGTCCGGAGGTGATGAACCGGGTGTCCATGGTCGGCAACGACCTGGCGCTGGACAGCGGCGTGGGCACCTGTGGCAAGGATGGCCAGTCGGTGCCGGTGGGCGTCGGTCAGCCGACGCTGAAGATCGATGCGATCACCGTGGGCGGAACGGGGAACTAGAAAGCGCTGTAGGTTAGAAAACGGCGCAGCCTTGCCTGCCGGCGTGCAGGCGGTGGGCAATCGCTGTGCGAGTTGCCCACCCTGCGGGTTAGCGCAGGCCGCGCTGCAGTTCGTCCAGCTCGCGCAGGTACTTGAACACCTTGCGCGCCGACGCCGGCGGCTTGTTGTGGGCCGCCTCGTGCTGGGCCTGACGCAGCAAGCCGCGCAGGTGCTGGCGGTCGGTGTCCGGATAGGTCGCCACGAAGGCTTCCAGATCCGCGTCGCCACCGCCGAGCAGACGGTCACGCCAGCGCTCCAGGGCATGGAAGCGTTCGTTGTATTCGCGGGTCGAGGCGTCGAGCTGGTCGACCAGGGCAAGAACGGCCGGGATGTCCTGCTCGCGCATCAGCTTGCCGATGTACTGGACGTGGCGCTTCTTGGCCACGTTGGCGGTGTGCTTGGGCGCATCGGCCAGGGCGCGGCGCAGGGCCTCGGTAATCGGCAGCCGGTCCAGCAGCTCGGGCTTGAGAGTGGTCAGGCGCTGGCCCAGCTCCTGCAGGGCGTGCAGTTCGCGCTTGACCTGGGATTTGCTCTTCTCTTCGGAGAAGTCGTCGTGGAATTCAGACATGGGGCGCATCCAGTGGATAATGCGCGCCATGATAACAGCAGCCCGTTCCCGCAGGCGCGGGACGGATGAGGCGCGTGGCCAGCGGCCGCGCCCGGAGAGTGGCCATGAATGCTAGTGAAAAGGTGGGACCGCAGACGTTGTCGTCCCTACAGGAAAGAGTCGAGCGGATCATCGCCGAGGCGCGCCGTCAGGGCGCCAGCGACTGTGAAGTGTCGGTCAGCGCCGGTCAGGGGCTGAGCACCACGGTGCGTCAGCGCGAGGTGGAAACCGTCGAATTCAACCGCGACCAGGGGTTCGGTATCACTCTGTTCGTCGGCCAGCGCAAGGGCTCGGCCAGCACTTCCGCCATGGACGACGAGGCCATTCGCGAGACCGTGGCGGCGGCTTTGGCCATTGCCCGCCACGCCTCGGAAGACGAGTGCGCGGGACTGGCAGCTCCCGAGCTGATGGCTCGCGAGCTGCCCGATCTGGATCTCTATCATCCCTGGGACATCGAGCCGGAGCAGGCCGTCGAGCTGGCGCTGCGCTGCGAGGCGGCGGCGTTCGCCCATGATCCGCGCATCCGCAACGCCGACGGCACCAGCCTGAGTAGCTACCTGGGCTGTCGCGTATATGGCAATAGCCATGGCTTCGTCGGCGGCTATGCCAGCAGCCGGCACAGTCTGAGCTGCGTGATGATCGCCGAGGGCGACGGCCAGATGCAGCGCGACTACTGGTACGACGCCAGCCGGATCGGCAGCGAGCTGGCCGACGGCGCCGTCATTGGCCGGCGCGCCGCCGAACGCGCGGTCAGCCGCCTGGGCGCGCGTGCCGTGCCCACCTGCGAGGTACCGGTGCTGTTTGCGCCGGAACTGGCCACCGGGCTGTTCAATCACTTTCTGGCGGCGATTGCCGGCGGCAATCTGTATCGCAAGTCCTCCTTCCTGGAAGGCGCGCTGGGGCAGCGGCTGTTTCCCGATTGGCTGACGCTGGATGAGCGTCCGCACATTCCCCGCGCGCTGGGCAGCTCGGCCTTCGATGCTGACGGTCTGGCAACCTTTGCCAAGCCGTTCGTCCAGAACGGCGAGCTGGTCTCCTATGTGCTGGGTACCTATTCGGGTCGCAAGCTGGGCCTGCCGAGCACGGCGAATGCCGGCGGGGTGCATAATCTGTTCATCACCCATGGCGACGAAGACCAGGCGGCGCTGCTGCGGCGCATGGGTCGCGGCCTGCTGGTGACCGAGCTGATGGGGCAGGGCCTGAATCTGGTGACGGGTGACTACTCGCGTGGCGCCGGCGGCTACTGGGTAGAGAACGGCGAGATCCAGTTCCCGGTTCAGGAAGTCACCATCGCCGGCAATCTGCGGGATATGTTTCAGCAGATTGTGGCCATCGGCAGTGATCTGGAAATGCGCGGCACCATTCGTACCGGCTCGGTGCTGATCGAGAAGATGACCGTGGCGGGATGCTGACGAGTTCGGGCCGGCGTTGTCGGCCCGTTTATTCGCCTTCGCCGAAGCGATCGTCGATCAATTCCACGAGAGCGTCGAGCGCCTGCTGTTCCTGCTCGCCGTCGGCATGCAGATGCAGCGGAGTACCCTGGCCGGCAGCAAGCATCATCACCGCCATGATGCTCTTTCCGTCCACCAGCGCGTCAGCCGAATGGCCAACCCGGACCCGGCAGGGAAAGCGCCCGGCGGTGGCGACGAACTTGGCCGCCGCACGGGCATGCAGGCCGAGCTTGTTGATGATGACGACTTCGCAGGCGGGCATGGGCGGCTTCCGGAGGTTCTAGGCTTTCAAATCGCGGTGACGGATCTGGACGTTCTTCAGGTGTGCTTTGAGAGCCGTGCCCAGGCGCTCGGCCAGATACACCGAGCGGTGCTGGCCGCCGGTGCAGCCGACCGCGATGGTCACATAGGAACGGTTGCTGGCGGCGAAGCGTGGCAGCCACTTGTGCAGATAGGCCGAGATATCCTGGTACATCTCCTGCACGTCGGCCTGAGTGGCCAGGTAGTCGCTCACCGGTGCGTCGAGACCGGTGTACTCGCGCAGTTCCGGTTTCCAGTACGGGTTGGGCAGGCAGCGCACATCGAACACCAGGTCGGCGTCTACCGGCATGCCACGCTTGAAACCGAAGGATTCCACCAGGAAGGCGGTACCCGGCTCGGGCTTGTTGAGCAGGCGCAGCTTGAGGGTGTCGCGCAACTGGTAAAGATTCAGGTGGGTGGTATCGACCGTCAAGTCGGCCAGATCGGCGATGGGGCCGAGTAGCAGGCTCTCGTCCTGGATGGCCTCGGCCAGTGAGCGGGTATCGCTGGTCAGCGGGTGGCGGCGGCGGGTTTCCGAGAAACGCTTGAGCAGGGTCTCGTCGTCGGCGTCCAGGTACAGCACATCGCAGTGGATGTGACGGGAACGGACTTCTTCGAGCAGCTCCGGAAAACGCTGCAAGTGGCTGGGCAGATTGCGCGCGTCGATGGACACGGCGACCAGCGGCTGCAGCAGTTCGGTATGAATCAGCGCACGCTCGGCCAGCTCCGGCAGCAGTCCGGCGGGCAGGTTGTCGATGCAGTAGAAGCCGCTGTCCTCGAGGACATCCAGCGCGGTGCTCTTGCCCGAGCCGGAACGGCCGCTGACGATGATCAGGCGCATGTCACTTCCCGCCCAGTTCGTCCACCACGGTCTGATAAAGCGCTTCGCTGCTCTGCGCGTTGCGCAAGCGTTCGCGGATATCCGCGCGCTCCAGCAGACCGGCGATCTGGCGCAGAAGTTCAAGATGCTCGTCGGTGGCGGCGGGTGGCACGACCAGCACGAACAGCAGGTCTACCGGGACGCCGTCGATGGAGTCGAAGTCGACTGGCGCATCCAGGCACAGTACCGCGCTGATCGGCGCGCTGCAGTTGGGCAGCCGGCAGTGGGGAATGGCGATGCCGTTGCCGAAGCCGGTGGAGCCTAGACGCTCACGGGCAATGAACGCCTCGAACAGCTCACTGGGTTCCAGTCCGGGCTGTTCGCGGGCGATCAGGTTGGCAATCAGTTCGAGGACACGTTTCTTGCTGCCGCCCGGCGCGTTCACCTGGGAACGCCCGGGGGTCAGGATGCTTTCGAGTCGGATCATGGAATTGGAGTCAGCGGACCGTGGCGCCCTGTTCCCGGTCGAGGCGCTTTTCCTTGGCCTTGATCAGTTGGCGGTCGAGCTTGTCGACTAGCATGTCGATGGCCGCATACATATCGGTGTGCTCGGCGTTGGCAACCACTTCACCACCGGCGATATGCAGGGTGGCTTCGATCTTCTGCTGCAGCTTTTCCACCTGCATGATCACCTGCACATTGGTGATGCGGTCGAAGTGGCGCTCCAGTCGGGAAAACTTCTCCTCGACATAGTCGCGCATGGCCTCAGTCACATCCAGCTGGTCACCACTGATGTTGACTTGCATACCTGTTCTCCTTACTTGCCGTTGGGAGAGGCCGGCCCGTTGGCCGACCCTCGAAATCACTGTGACGCGCCAAGGGGGTCTTGGCATTGACCCTAATCATTCCGGCGCCGTTAAACAAGCCTGCCAAACGTTTTACATCAGGCGCTTACGTTCACTTGACGGGGCGATGCCCAGGGACTCCCGATACTTGGCGATGGTGCGGCGCGCCACCTGAATGCCCTGGTCTTCCAGCAGGTTGGCGATCTTGCTGTCGCTCAGCGGCTTCTTCACGTTTTCCGCAGCTACCAGTTTCCTGATGATCGCCCGGATGGCGGTCGACGAGCACTCGCCGCCCTCGGACGTGCTGACATGGCTGGAAAAGAAATACTTCAGCTCGAAGATACCGCGCGGCGTGTGCATGTACTTCTGGGTGGTGACCCGCGAAATGGTCGATTCGTGCATGCCCACCGCCTCGGCGATGTCATGCAGGACCAGTGGCTTCATGGCTTCCTCGCCGTATTCGAGGAAGCCGCGCTGGTGCTCGACGATCTGGCTGGCCACCTTCATCAGCGTCTCGTTGCGGCTCTGCAGGCTCTTGATGAACCAGCGCGCCTCCTGCAGCTGGTTGCGCATGAAGGTATTGTCGGCGCTGGAGTCCGCGCGGCGCACGAAACCGGCGTACTGCGGGTTGACGCGCAGCCGGGGCACCGCCTCCTGGTTCAGCTCCACCAGCCAGCGGCCGCTATCCTTGCGCACGATGACGTCGGGAACGATGTATTCGGGTTCGCTGGATTCGATTTGCGAGCCGGGCCGGGGATTGAGGCTCTGGATGAGCTCGATCACCTGGCGCAGCTCGTCTTCCTTGAGCTTCAGGCGGCGCATCAGCTGGCTGTAATCGCGGCCGCCGAGCAGCTCGAGGAACTCGCCGACCAGACGTTGCGCCTCGGTACGCCAGGGCGTGTCGTCTGGCAGCTGGCGCAGTTGCAGCAGCAGGCACTCGCGCAGATCGCGGGCAGCTACGCCGATCGGTTCGAAATGCTGCAGGCGGCGCAGCACGGCCTTGATCTCGTCGAGCTCGATGTCCAGCTCGGGGTCGAAGGATTCGAGAACCTCTTCGAGGGATTCTTCCAGATAGCCCTGCTCGTTGATGCAGTCGATCAGCGTGGTGGCGATCAGTCGATCGGTATCCGACATCGGCGCCAGGTTGAGTTGCCAGAGCAGGTGACTATGCAGGCTTTCACCGTTGCTGGTGCGGGCGGTGAAGTCCCACTCGTCGTCATCATTGCTGGGCAGGCTGCTGGCGCTGGTCTGGTAGACATCCTCCCAGGCGGTGTCCACCGGCAGCTCGTTGGGGATGCGCTCGCTCCACTCGCTGCCGTCTTCCAGCTGTTCGGCGCTGCTCTGGGTTTCCGTGTAGCTGCTCTCGGCGGGCGCGGTGCTGGTGGCGTTGTCGCTGTCGGCCAGCGGGTCGCTGTTGTCGTCGAAATCCTCGCCTTCCTCCTGCCGTTCCAGCATGGGGTTGGATTCGAGGGCTTCCTGAATTTCCTGCTGCAGATCCAGCGTGGAAAGTTGCAGCAAGCGAATGGCCTGTTGCAGCTGAGGCGTCATCGTCAGCTGCTGGCCCATCTTGAGAACGAGCGATGGTTTCATGGCAGACCTTGTATTCCGGCGTATGTTCGCCTGTCCCTCGGCGCGCCGGGGCGCCGTCCGCAAGCAATTTATATGCCCGGCGCTGAATTGTATATCCCGAAGGTGGTCCGCCAGTCGCTCTACAGACGGAACTCGTGGCCCAGATAGACTTCCTTGACCAGTTGGTTGGCCAGGATGGCCTCGGCGTTGCCCTCGGCGATCAGCCGGCCTTCGCTGACGATGTAGGCGGTTTCGCAGATATCCAGGGTCTCGCGCACGTTGTGATCGGTGATCAGCACGCCGATGCCCTTGGATTTCAGGTGCTGGATGATCTGCTTGATATCGCCCACCGAGATCGGGTCGACGCCGGCGAAGGGCTCGTCGAGCAGAATGAACTTGGGCGCGCTGGCCAGGGCGCGGGCGATCTCCACCCGGCGCCGTTCGCCGCCGGACAGACTCATGCCCAGACTGTCGCGGATGTGGGTGATGTGAAATTCCTCGAGCAGTCCCTCCAGCGCCTGGCGGCGGCCTCCCGCATCCAGGTCCTTGCGGGTCTCGAGGATGGCCATGATGTTGTCGGTAACCGTCAGCTTGCGGAAGATCGAGGCTTCCTGGGGCAGGTAGCCGATGCCGGCACGGGCGCGGCCGTGCATGGGCTGGTGACTGACGTCCAGGTCGTCAATCAGCACCTGACCCTGATCGGCGCGCACCAGGCCGACCACCATGTAGAAGGTGGTGGTCTTGCCGGCTCCGTTGGGGCCGAGCAGGCCGACGATCTGGCCGCTTTCGATGCGCAAGCTGACGTCACGAACCACCTGGCGCTTCTTGTAGCTCTTGGCCAGGTGGTGGGCAATGAGGGTGGCCATTATTCGCTGGACTCCACGGGCTTCTTGCGTGGCTGGATCACCATCTCGATGCGTGGCTGGGGTGTGGTCACGTTGCCGCCCTGGGCGCGGCCGGCGTTGACCACCTGAGCGCGGGTGTCATAGACGATGCGCTCGCCCTCGAAGGTGTTGCCGTCGCGCAGCACCTTGGCCTGGTCGGTGAGCACGATGCGCTCGTTGCCGGCGAAGTATTCGATGGTGCGCCCGTAGGCTTGCACCAGCGATTCATCGATCTCCGGCTGCTGCTCGTAATAGGCCGGGCGGCCCTGGGCGGTGAAGGTATCGATCTCGCCCTGGGCATTGCGGGTCACGGTCACTGTGTTGCCGGTGATCTTCAAGGTGCCTTGAGTAATCACCACGTCACCGCGATAGACGGCCTTGCCTTGGTGGTCATCCAGTTCGGCGCTGTTGGCCTGCACATGGATCGGCTGGTCCCTGTCGGTGGGCAGCGCCGAGGCGCTTCCGGTGGCAGCCAGGGTGCAGAGCAGTAGCGATTTAGCGAACGTCATGTTGGCCTCTTACATTGGACAGCAGCAGTACTCTGCCTTCCCTGATATGGGCTTGCATGCCGGTGGCGGTGGTCACGCCATCGGCGTTCTCGATGCGCACCGGCTGGGCTGTCTCGGCGTATTCGCGCTCGGGGAATACCGTCAGACGGCTGGTGGTCAGTCGGCTGAAACGGTCCGGGAGTGTCGTTTGTTCGATGCGTACCTCATCGATCAGCTCCACCTGGTTGCCCTGCGGGCCGACTTCGCCGCGCAGGCTGCGCACACGCCAAGGCTGTTCATTATTGGCGCGGTGAATCAGCAGATCCGGCTGGGACACCAGGCTGATGTCGGTGTCCTGCATGTGCTCCAGGCGCTGGCTGACCAGCTCGTAGCGCAGGCTGCCGTCGGCCTGGAATTGC
>DATJDB010000192.1:0-21566 GCA_035497635.1 Pseudomonas sp.
CAGAGTGAAGCATGGCCGCTTGCCGCGCCGTGAGTGGGAAACTGGACAAACGCGAGGGCAGATAGGCCCGCCCGGAGCGCATCCGGGGGCGGGCCAATGGCGGGTGGAAAGTGTTAAGCTCGCGCGCCATGAACAGACACACTTCCCGCCCCGTCGTCCTCTGTCTGTCCGGCCACGATCCTTCGGGTGGTGCCGGCCTGCAGGCGGACATCGAAGCCCTGCTTGCCCAGGGTTGCCACGCTGCACCGACCGTCACCGCGCTGACCGTGCAGGATACCGTCGACGTTGCCGACTTCCGCGTGCTCGACCGCGCCTGGGTGCTGGCCCAGGCCAACGCGGTGATCGCCGACCTGCCCATCGCCGCCGTCAAGCTCGGCATGCTGGGCTCGGCGGAGATGGTCGACACCGTTCTGGAACTGATGCAGAAGCTGCCCGGCGTGCCGCTGGTCTGCGACCCGGTGCTGCGCGCCGGTGGCGGCGGCTCGCTGGGTCCGGACGATGTCGGCTATGCGGTCCGCGAACGGCTGTTCCCGGTGGCGGCCATCGCCACGCCGAACCTGCCCGAAGCACGCATCCTCGCCGAGCTGCCCGATGGCACGCCGGACGAGTGCGCCGAGCGACTGCTGCCGCACATTCGCCATCTGCTGATCACCGGCGGTCACGGCGAGGAAAGCGAAGTGGTCAACCGCCTGTACAGCCGCGACGGCCAGGTCTGGACGTCCAGCTGCCAGCGCTTGCCGGGCAGCTATCACGGTTCCGGCTGCACCCTGGCCAGCGCCCTGGCCGGCCGCCTGGCACAAGGCGAAGCGCTGCCGAGCGCGGTGCAATCGGCGCTGGAGTACACCTGGCGCTGCCTGCGCGACGCCGAGGCGCCGGGCCACGGCCAGTACATTCCGCGCCGCCTGCCGCTGGATTCCCTGTAATGAAGCGCGGCCTGTATGCCATCACCGACAGCGCGCTGCTCGCCGACGGTCGCCTGCTGCCCTACGTGGAAGCCGCGCTGGAAGGCGGCGCGCGTCTGCTGCAGTACCGCGAGAAATCCCGCGATCAGGCGCGCCGTTTCGACGAGGCCAGCGCGCTGCGCGAGCTGTGCCAGCGTTACGACGCCGAGCTGATCATCAACGATGACCTGGAGCTGGCTGCGCAACTGGGCGTCGGCCTGCATCTGGGCCAGGAAGACGGCTCGCTGGCCCAGGCCCGCACGCGTCTCGGTGCGGGTGTGCATCTCGGCGCCAGCTGTTACGCCAACCTGACATTCGCCGAATCCGCGCTGGCCGCTGGTGCAACGCATCCGGCCTTCGGGCGCTTCTTTCCATCGCTGACCAAGCCCGGCGAAACCCGGGCGACGCTGGCACTGCTGGACGAGGCGCGCTCACGCTTCCAGGCACCGCTGGTGGCAATCGGCGGCATCACGCTGGACAACGCCCGCCCGCTGGTCGAGCACGGCGCCGACTGGCTGGCCGTAATCAACGCGCTGTTTGCCGCCGACTCCGCCATCGAGGTGGCGCGCCGCGCCCGCGCATTCGTTTCGCTGTTTCCTTCATCCTGATTCCGAACGCGGGCATCGCCCGCCCCTGATTCGCGAGGCCCTGCATGTCCCGTTCCGAAATCCTCTTCAACCAGGCCCAGCAGCACATTCCCGGCGGCGTGAACTCGCCGGTGCGCGCCTTCAAGGGCGTCGGCGGCACGCCGCTGTTCATCAAACATGCCGAAGGCGCCTACATCGTCGACGAAGACGACAAGCGCTACGTTGATTACGTGGGTTCCTGGGGTCCGATGATCCTCGGCCACGCTCACCCGGACGTGCTGGACTCGGTGCGCCGTCAGCTGGAACACGGCCTGTCCTACGGTGCACCGACCGCGCTGGAAACCGAGATGGCCGAGCTGGTCTGCTCGCTGGTGCCGTCGATGGAAATGGTGCGTATGGTCAGCTCCGGTACCGAGGCGACCATGAGCGCCATCCGCCTGGCCCGTGGCTTCACCGGCCGCGACACCATCATCAAGTTCGAAGGCTGCTACCACGGCCACTCCGACAGCCTGCTGGTCAAGGCCGGCTCCGGCGCGCTGACCTTCGGCGTGCCCAGCTCGCCCGGCGTGCCGGCGGCGTTCGCCCAGCACACCCTGACGCTGCCCTATAACGATCTCGAAGCGGTGCGCGAAACCCTGGCCGAGGTCGGCAAGGACATCGCCTGCATCATCGTCGAGCCGGTGGCTGGCAACATGAACTGCGTGCCGCCGGCGCCGGGCTTCCTGGAAGGCCTGCGCGCGCTGTGCGACGAGCACGGCGTGGTGCTGATCTTCGATGAGGTGATGACCGGTTTCCGCGTCGCCCTCGGCGGCGCCCAAGGCCATTTCGGCATTACCCCGGACCTGTCCACCTTCGGCAAGATCGTCGGTGGCGGCATGCCGGTCGGTGCCTTCGGCGGCAAGCGTGAGATCATGTCCTGCGTCTCGCCACTCGGCCCGGTCTACCAGGCCGGCACCCTGTCGGGTAACCCGCTGGCCATGGCCGCCGGCCTGACCACCCTCAAGCTGATCAGCCGTCCGGGCTTCCACACCGAGCTGGCCGACTACACCAGCCGCATGCTGCAAGGCCTGCAGGACCGCGCCGATGCCGCCGGCATTCCGTTCGTCACGACCCAGGTGGGCGGCATGTTCGGTCTGTACTTCAGCGGCGCCGACGCAATCCAGACCTTCGAGGACGTGATGGCCTGCGACGCGGGTCGCTTCAACCGCTTTTTCCACCTGATGCTGGATGGCGGCGTGTATCTGGCACCGTCGGCATTCGAGGCCGGCTTCACCTCCATCGCCCATGGCGAGGCGGAGCTGAAGATCACCCTGGACGCCGCCGAGCGTGCGTTTGCGCAACTGAAGTAACACCGCCAGGACGGCACGGAACGGCGGGGAGCGAACCTGTTCGCGAGCTTTTGGGCATGACCCGCAGAAAAGCCTCGCGGACGAGTCCGCTCCCACGATGACAGGCGCCCCCGCCAGCGTCGCAGCAGAATTGCAAATCCCCTCGGGCCGAAAGGCTTTGTAACCCGCGCGCGGGTTATCCCATAATGTGCCGGTCGCCTGAACCCGCCTGCCTGCAGAGGCGCCCTGGATTCCCATGATTCGCACCAGCCATATTCTGAGCCTGTGCTGTCTGCTGTTCGTTCCCGTGTCGCTGGCCAGTGACAACGACCTGCTGGTGCCCGCCACCGGGCGCTGTGCGCTCGACCTGGCGCCCGAACTGCTGAGCGAAGCATTGAACAGCTGCCAGGCCATCGCCCTGGAAGGCGACACCCAGGCGCAATTCGAGTTGGGTGAATTCTTCTACACCGGTCGCCATACCCAGCAGGATCTGCAACAAGCGCTGCGCTGGTACGAGATGGCCTCCCTGCAGGGCCACGCCGAAGCCCAACGCCGGCTCGGCACCATGTTTTTCACAGGTGAAGGCGTGCCGGCCAGCAATATCCAGGCCTTCATCGTGCTGAAGATGGCGGCGGTAAACGGCTCGGAAGAAGCGCTGGACGGTGCCGATCGGGTCGCCGAACAGATGTCCCGGGAAGAGCTGGCCGTGGCCACGCAGATCTTGGGGCACATCTTCCGCAGCTACCTGCAGGAGCTGCAGACCATCGACGCCAGCTCGCCGCTGGCGCCACTGCCCTAGTCAACTCTTGCGGCGGGAAACGCCACGCTCGATCAGCTCGGCGGCGCGCTGGGTCATGGAGAAGATGTCGGCGTGCTCGATCATGTGCCGCGCACGAGCGACCCACTCTTCGCGAGGGGTCTGCAAGGTGCGCTGGATGGCGGCGGCAATCGTGGAATCCGCCGCTTCGGCATCGATCACCTCGCCCATCGAGTGATCCGTTATGTAGTGGGCATAGCCGCACACATCGGTGGCAATCACCGGCACTCCTGCGATCATCGCCTCCAGCAAAGCTAGCCCAGCCATCTCGCTGCGCGCGGGATGTAGCAACAGATCGGCGGACCATAGCAATTGAGCAACATCGTCGCGCCCACCCAGCACCTTCAGGCGATCTTCAATGCCCAGTTGCCCAGCCAATCCTTCCAGAAATTGCGGCTTGTCCTGACCGGCCACCCAGACATGCACGCGGGAGCGCAGCTCTTGCGGTAGGACAGCAATCCCCCGCAATGCCCGATCGAATCCTTTACGCTTGAAATCCGAGCCGACCATCATCAGCAGAATGTCATCCGGCGCCAGCCCGTATTGCTTCCTCAAGCCTGGACGAACCTTCTGGTAGTCATCGGGCAGGCTGTAAACGCGGTTGATACCTGGCGGCACAACATGGAGCCGCGCATTTGGCGTCTGGTAGTGCTTCTGGTAAATCCGCGATTCGGTCCTTGATATCATCAGGATATTTGTCGATGAGTCCCTAGAGAACACTGCCGCCTCCATCGCCAATGAACTCCGAGCACGTGGTGTCAGGCGGTAAAGCCAGCTGCGTTCTACCCGGGCCTTTTCGGCAAAGCACACATCGGCCGCATAGTAGAAATCCAGCCCCGGCATCTTGTTGAAACCCACCACTGCATCCACATCGGAAGGTAGTACCTCCTGAAAGCGCCGGATAAAAGCGGCGTTGCTCCCATGATTGGTCATTGCCCGGACGGGCAGCAGCACCACCGGCAGATCGGGCTGTGGGCCTTCCCAGCTACGGGTATAGATGGTGACTTCGTGGCCACGCTCACGCATCAGCTGCGCCAATGCCAGCATGTCCCTGGCGAGACCGCCAAAAGGAAAATAGCGAAACAGAGTAAAAGCAAGCTTCAAGGCAGCGCCTCCCATGGCGTTGATTCAACGGCGCCCATTCCGTTGACCCTTGAAGAAAAGCAGGATTCGCAGACAAGCCTCAGCCGCAGCGCGTAAATGACTACGGCTTGGCATTATGAATGCCGATAACTGAGCAGTGGTTTTCAGGCGCGCCCGGCCCGCAGCATCGAAGCCCTATGAAGGGAATCGATACGCCGAGGCGGACATCAGGTCAAAGAACCCAGGTGATGTGGGAACAGCCGTAAAAGCAGATAGCTAAGCGGGCGCCCAGCGAGACGCTGGTTTACTGGTAGCCCTGCGGATTGTTCGACTGCCAGCGCCAGGTATCAACCATCATCTCTTCCAGACCACGTTGCGCCTTCCAGCCCAGCTCCCGTTCGGCCAGAGCCGGGTCGGCCCAGCATTCCGCGATATCGCCGGCCCGACGAGGGGCAACGCGGTAAGCGACGGCACGCCCACTGGCCTGCTCGAAGGCACGGACCATCTGCAGCACGCTGTAGCCGGTGCCGGTGCCCAGGTTCCACACGTTGACCCCGCTGCGCTCTGCCAGCGCATCGAGAGCCTTGAGGTGACCGTCGGCCAGATCCATCACATGGATGTAATCACGCACTCCGGTGCCATCGACGGTCGGGTAATCGTCGCCGAAGACCGCCAGTTCCTTGAGCTTGCCGACCGCCACCTGGCTGACATACGGCAGCAGGTTGTTGGGGATGCCCTGCGGGTCTTCACCGATCTGTCCACTGGGATGGGCACCGACCGGGTTGAAGTAGCGCAGCAGCGCGATGCTCCAGCGCGGCTCGGACAGCGACAGGTCGCGCAGAACTTCCTCAACCATCAGCTTGGAACGACCGTAGGGGTTGGTCGGCGTGCCGGTGGGGAAGTCTTCGCGGATCGGCATCTGCGACGGCTCGCCATAGACCGTGGCCGAGGAACTGAACACCAGGCGAAACACACCGGCTGCGGCCATCGCCTGGCACAGGGTCACGCTGCCGGCGACGTTGTTCTCGTAGTAGCGCAGCGGCTGCTGCACGCTTTCGCCCACCGCCTTGAGGCCGGCGAAGTGCATCACGGCCTCAATGGCATGTTCGGCAAACAGGCGATCAAGCAGCGCGCGGTCGCGGATGTCGCCCTCCACAAATTTAGGGCTGCGCCCGCACAACCCTTCCACTCGGCGCAGGGATTCAGCCGAGCTGTTGCAGAGGTTATCCAGCACCAGTACGTCGCGCCCGGCCTCAAGCAGGGCCAGCACCACGTGGGAGCCGATATAGCCGGCGCCGCCGGTGACAAGAATCATAGATTTCACGCAGTCACTCCTTGGATGACCCTTGCGGGCCGTAATCCTGATTGAGCTCGCCGCCCTTACTTGTCGGGCATCGGCATGGGAAACGGCATGACATTGCTGCCGCCCTTCGCCTCGCTGATTTTAGGCGTACCCAGGCGTTCCACCTCATCGATGCGGATGATGGCGTGCATCGGCACGAAACTACGCAGCACACCATCGAACTGAGCCTTGAGCTTTTCCTCGCTGGGATCGACCACCATCTGGGTGCGCTCGCCAAAGACGAGTTCCTCGATTTCCAGAAACCCCCAGAGATCGCTCTGGAAGATCTGCTTGGCGTACATCTCGTACACCTGGCCCTGGTTGAGAAAGATGACTTTGAAAATAGGGTCTTCGCGTTTGCTCATTGGACAGGTTCTGCAAAAACTGATTGATCAAGGGATGACAGGCCCCGGGTCGCGCGGATATGGGTACCGTTCAGTGACGCCTCGAAGCGTTGCCAGTTTTCCGCTTGCCGGGAGCGGTCATTTTCACGGTGCCAGAGATGCAAAACCGGAACGGCGAACCGCCCGTCCTTGAGGCGCACACCGGCGCGCAGCAGGCGAACGGCGAAATCAGAATCCTCATAACCCCAGCCGGAGAAGGCTTCGTCCATGCCATCCAGGGTATGGAAGTCATGTGCCCAGACGCCCACATTGCAGGTGCGATACACGCTCCACTTTTTGGCGTTACGGTCGCGCAGACCACCCAGCGGCATGCGCAGCCAGCCCATGGCCTTGTTCACCTCGCCTCGCTTCCACGCACCGAGCCAGGCGAGTTTCGACCAACACGTCGGGGCTATCGGATTCTCCGAACCCAGCAACGTTCGAGTGTAGGCTTCCGACAACAAGACTCGATTGCCCGCCACGCTCTTGCCTGGTTCGGCCAGCGCCCGATGTTGGCTCAGGAAATCGGCGAATGGCACGCAGTCGCCGTCGATGAAGATCAGATAGTCGCCTACCGCCTGGGCGGCAGCGCGGTTTCTGATCGCCGCGGCACGGAACCCATTGTCTTCATGCCAGACGTGCTTGAGTCGTGTCCCGAAGACCGGCTGCCAACGCCGCACCAGGTCTGCCGTTTCGGTGCCGGAACCGTCATCGGCCACCAGCAGCTCCCAACTGTCCTCGGCCAGGCCAACCTGTTTGGAGAATCCCAACAGAACAGCATTCAGCGCGTCCGGCCGGTTGTAGGTCGTCACAATGACGGAAAGCTTCATACTTCAACCCTGGGGCTTGCACTAAGCCCGAACGAGTAACTGGAGCCATAAAAAAAGCGGCGCAGCATAGCACAGCGCCAGCGGCCCCCACGACCACACATCCCGCCGCCTATGGTCCCTGCGTGACCAGCCCCCTATAATCCGCGCTCCTTTCGCCCGACCCAATCCGTACACATGGCCAAGAAGCTCTACATCGAAACCCACGGCTGCCAGATGAACGAGTACGACAGCTCGCGCATGGTTGATCTGCTGGGTGAACATCAGGCCCTGGAACTCACCGACAAGGCCGAAGACGCCGACGTGATTCTGCTCAATACCTGTTCGATCCGCGAAAAAGCCCAGGAGAAGGTGTTCTCTCAACTGGGTCGCTGGCGCGAGCTGAAACAGGACAATCCGCAACTGGTGATCGGTGTCGGCGGCTGCGTGGCCAGCCAGGAAGGCGCGGCGATCCGCGACCGCGCCCCCTATGTGGACGTGGTGTTCGGCCCGCAGACCCTGCACCGCCTGCCGGAGATGATCGACGCCGCGCGCACCACCCAGACGCCGCAGGTGGACATCTCCTTCCCGGAAATCGAGAAGTTCGATCGCCTGCCCGAGCCGCGCGTTGACGGCCCCAGCGCCTACGTGTCGATCATGGAAGGCTGCAGCAAGTACTGCACCTTCTGCGTGGTGCCTTATACCCGGGGCGAGGAAGTCAGCCGCCCGCTCGACGATGTGCTGGGCGAGATCATTCACCTGGCCGAGAACGGGGTACAGGAAGTCACCCTGCTGGGCCAGAACGTCAACGGCTATCGCGGCGAGAACCGCGACGGCGGGATCACCGATTTCGCCGAGCTGCTCTATCTGGTGGCGGCCATCAACGGCATCGAGCGCATCCGTTACACCACCAGCCACCCGCTGGAATTCTCCGACGCGCTGATCCAGGCCCACGCGGAAATTCCTGAGCTGGTCAAGTTCGTGCACCTGCCGGTGCAATCCGGCTCCGACCGCGTGCTGGCGGCCATGAAGCGCAACCACACCGCGCTGGAATACAAGTCGCGCATCCGCAAGCTCAAGGCGGCGGTGCCTGACATCTGCATCAGCTCGGACTTCATCGTTGGCTTCCCGGGCGAAACCGACAAGGACTTCGAGCAGACCCTGAAGCTGATCGAGGATGTCGGCTTCGACTTCTCCTTCTCCTTCGTCTACAGCTCCCGTCCCGGCACGCCGGCCGCCGATCTGGCGGACGAGACCACGGACGAGGTGAAGAAGCAGCGTCTGCAAATTCTGCAGGCCCGCATCAGTCAGCAGGGTTTCGAGATCAGCCGGCGCATGGTCGGCAGCACCCAGCGCATCCTGGTGACCGACTATTCGAAGAAAGACCCGGGCATGTTGCAAGGTCGCACCGAGAACAACCGCATCGTCAATTTCCGCTGCGACAACCCGCAGCTGATCGGCCAGTTCGTCAACGTGCATATCGAGGACGCCCTGCCCCATTCGCTGCGCGGCACGCTACTGGATTGAGCCCGGACAACCTGTGGGAGCGAATTCATTCGCGAGCTTTTTTGCAGGCCCAGCCTCGAAGCTCGCGGACAAGTCCGCTCCCACAGGCGCCGCTCCGGCGGCTCGCCCACACGACGAATAACCGCCCGCTGATGCTCCCCTCCTTCCCGCCCGACTTCCCCGGCGCTATCCTTGCCCCCATCGTTACTGCCCAAGGCCTCCTTTAGCCCCTTGAACACCTCTACTGAGCATCACCATTTCACCCTCGAGCCCTTCGAAGCACGTCGCTTCGCCAATCTCTGCGGACAATTCGACGAACACCTGCGCATGATCGAACAGCGCCTGGCGGTGGAAATCCGCAACCGGAGCAATCAGTTCGAACTGATCGGCGACAAGCGCATCACGCACAACGTCGAAAATCTCCTGCGCCGCCTCTATCGCGAAACCAAGAGCATTGAACTCTCACCCGAGACGGTTCACCTGTATCTGCAGGAATCGGCCATGGACGAGCTGGAGACCGGCAAGGCCGAGGCCGGCGTCGCCCTGCGCACCAAGAAGGGCCTGATCCGCCCGCGCGGCGCCAATCAGCAGCGCTACGTCAAGGCGATCCTCGACAACGACATCAACTTCGGCATCGGCCCGGCCGGTACCGGCAAGACCTATCTGGCCGTGGCGGCCGCCGTGGATGCGCTGGAGCGTGAACAGGTGCGCCGCATCCTGCTGGTGCGCCCGGCGGTCGAGGCCGGCGAGAAGCTCGGCTTCCTGCCCGGTGACCTGGCACAGAAGATCGACCCCTACCTGCGCCCGCTCTACGACGCGCTGTACGAAATGCTCGGCTTCGAGCATGTGGCGCGGCTGATCGAGAAACAGGTGATCGAGATCGCGCCGCTGGCCTACATGCGCGGCCGCACGCTGAACAACAGCTTCATCATCCTCGACGAGAGCCAGAACACCACGCTGGAACAGATGAAGATGTTCCTTACGCGTATCGGCTTCGGCTCCACGGCGGTGATTACCGGTGACATCACCCAGGTCGACCTGCCGCGCGGCACCAAGAGCGGCCTGGCCCACGTGATCAAGGTGCTCAAGGACGTGCCGGGCATCAGCTTCACGCATTTCCAGCCCAAGGACGTGGTGCGCCACCCGCTGGTGCAACGCATCGTCGAGGCCTATGAGCGCTTCGAGGACGAGCAGGCCACCAGCCGTTCGAATCGCCACACGCCCGCCGACAACGACCCGGGCGCGCGGACCGACGACCATGCTTGAGCTGGATCTGCAGTTGGCCAGCAAGGGCCAGCCTCCGGCCGAGGCCGATTTTCGCCGCTGGTGCGAACTGGCGCTGCGCCAGCGCAGCGGCGATTCGGAGCTGACCATCCGCCTGGTCGATGAAGACGAAGGCCGCGAGCTGAACCACACCTGGCGGCACAAGGACTACGCCACCAACGTGCTGTCCTTCCCGGCGGACGTACCCGACGAATTCCTGGATATCCCGCTGCTCGGCGACCTGGTGATCTGCGTGCCGGTGGTCGAGCGCGAAGCGGCGGAACAGGGCAAGGCACCGGAGGCCCATTGGGCCCACCTGGTCATCCATGGCTGTCTTCATCTGCTCGGCTACGACCACATCGATGATGCGGAAGCCGAGGAAATGGAAAGCCTGGAACGTGAATTGCTGGCCGAACTGGGGTATCCCGACCCCTATGCCGGCGACGAAGACTACTGAGCAAAGGAACCATGAGCGTAGATCGATCAAGTGAACACAGGTCCTGGCTGGATCGGATCACCCAGGCCTTTGTGCACGAGCCTCGCAACCGCGAGGAACTTCTCGAAGTCCTGCAGGACGCCCACGAGAACCACCTGCTCGACCGGCAAGCCCTCTCCATCGTCGAGGGCGCCATCCAGGTCGCCGACCTGCAGGTACGCGACATCATGGTGCCGCGCTCGCAGATGGTTTCCATCCGCGCCGATCAGTCGCCCCGCGAGTTCCTGCCGATGATCATCGAGGCCGCCCACTCCCGTTACCCGGTGATTGGCGAAGGTCCCGACGATGTGCTCGGCATCCTGCTGGCCAAGGATCTGGTGCCGATGATGCTGCAGCAGCCCGATCAGCCCTTCGATATCCGCTCGGTGCTGCGCCCGGTCACCTTCGTGCCGGAATCCAAGCGCCTCAACGTGCTGCTCAGGGAATTCCGCAGCACCCGCAACCATATGGCCCTGGTGATCGACGAATACGGCGGCGTCGCCGGTCTGGTCACCATCGAGGACGTGCTGGAGCAGATCGTCGGCGACATCGAGGACGAACACGATGTCGAGGAAGACAGCTACATCAAGCCCCTGCCCAGCGGCGATTTCATCGTCAAGGCGCAGACCCCGCTGGACAGTTTCAACGAGTTCTTCGAAAGCGACTTTTCCGAAGATGCCTTCGAAAATGTCGGCGGCCTGGTGGTCAACGCCTTCGGCCATCTGCCCAAGCGCAACGAAGTGACCATCATCGGCGGCTACCGCTTCCGCATCCTCACCGCCGACAGCCAGAACGTGCACCTGCTGCGCATGACGCCAATGGAGTCTTAACTTCGGCTCGAAGCGATCCTGAAAGCTGGCCGGTGACCTGTGGGGCCGGCTTTACGCCGGCCGGCGGAGGTGGGTGCTGCGCCCCCGGGGCCAGCTTGGCGCCGGCTTTTGGCCGGGATAAACCCGGCCCCACACAAAGCCAGGCCAGCCCTGGCGCGCCACTTGCCCCGCAGCGCCCATTGCCGCTAGCCTGCCCCGCTCCCGTCTCGTACAAGGATCACCCATGCGCTGGATCACCCAGCCCGGCTGGATCGGCCATGTCATCGCCCTAGCCGCCGGCGCCCTGACACCGCTGGCCTTCTCACCTTTCGATCTGTGGCCGTTGTTGCTGCTGTCCATCGCCCTGTTCTACCTGGGCCTGCGCAGCATCGACGGCCGTGCCGCCGTGGCGCGCGGCTGGTGCTACGGCTTCGGCGTGTTTGCGGCGGGCACCAGCTGGGTATTCGTCAGCATTCATGACTACGGCGCCGCTTCTGTGCCGCTGGCATTGCTGCTCACCGTGGCCTTCGTCGCCGGATTGGGCCTGCTGTTCGCGTTGCTCGCCTGGCTGTGGGTACGCTGGCTGCGCAGCGGCACGCCGCTGATCGCCGCGCTGGTGTTCGCCGCGCTGTGGGTGGCGCTGGAGGCCTTTCGCAGCTGGTTTCTCACCGGCTTTCCCTGGCTGTATGCCGGCTACAGTCAGCTCTACGGCCCGCTGGCCAGCCTGGCGCCCATTGGCGGCGTCTGGCTGCTGTCGTTTCTAGTGGTGCTCTCGGCGACGCTGATCGTCGAACTGGTCCGTGTAAAGGACAGCAAGCTGCTGCTCGGCACCGCACGACTGCTGCTGTTCGCCCCCTGGCTGGTCGGCCTGTTGCTCGGCAGCTACCACTGGACCACACCCAAGGGCGAACCGCTCAGCGTGGTTGCCATCCAGGGCAACGTGCCGCAACTGCTCAAATGGGAAGCGCAGCAGCTCAACGCCCAGTTGACCCTGTACCGCGACCTGACTCTGGCTGCGCCGCCGGCGGACCTGATTGTCTGGCCGGAAACCGCTGTGCCGGTGCTGCGCCAGCATGTGCAGCCCTATCTGGCGGCGATGGGCGAGCATGCCCGCGAACGCGGTGCGGCACTGATCACCGGCCTGCCCGTGCGCGAGCCGAACGCCGCAGGCGAGCCGCGCTACTACAACGCCCTCACCAGCCTGGGCGAAGGGTCCGGCACCTACCTGAAGCAGAAGCTGGTGCCGTTTGGCGAATACGTGCCCCTGCAGGATCTGCTGCGCGGCCTGATCGAATTCTTCAACCTGCCGATGTCCGATTTCGCGCGGGGCGCGGCCGACCAGCCGCTGCTGCAGGCGCGTGGCTACCAGTTGGCGCCGTTCATCTGCTACGAAGTGGTCTATCCGGAGTTTGCCGCGTCCCTGGCCGCGCAGAGCGACATCCTGCTCACGGTCAGCAACGACACCTGGTTCGGCTCCTCCATCGGCCCGCTGCAACACCTGCAGATGGCGCAGATGCGCGCCCTGGAAGCCGGTCGCTGGATGATCCGCGCCACCAACAACGGCGTTACCGCGCTGATTAACCCGTTTGGCCGCATCAGCCAGCAACTGCCGCAGTTCGAGCAGGCGACGCTGCAAGGCGACGTGGTGCCGATGCAGGGGCTGACGCCGTATCTGGTCTGGCGGGGTTGGCCCATGGCCGCATTGGTTGTCGGTTTGTTGGGCTGGGCGCTATACCGGCGCTACCGGTACTCGCGCAGCTGACCCAATCGCCGTCTGCCGGCATACTCCGTTTCCCTCGTCGAAGGGGGGTCATGTATGCTAGCCGGCTTTCGAATTCCCTCTCCTTCCTAGCGCCAGTAGCCATGTACGAACAGTATCAGCCCAGCGAAATCGAACCCGCCGCGCAGTCCCACTGGGACGCCAAAGATGCCTTCAAGGTCAGCGAGCAGCCCGGCAAGGACACCTACTACTGCCTGTCGATGTTCCCGTACCCGAGCGGCAAGCTGCACATGGGTCACGTGCGCAACTACACCATCGGTGACGTGATCGCCCGCTACCAGCGCATGCTGGGCAAGAACGTGCTGCAGCCCATGGGCTGGGACGCCTTCGGCATGCCGGCGGAAAACGCCGCCATGAAGAACCAGGTGGCGCCGGCCAAGTGGACCTACGAAAACATCGCCTACATGAAGGCCCAGCTCAAGAGCCTGGGCCTGGCGATCGACTGGCCCCGCGAGGTCACCACCTGCAAGCCGGACTATTACCGCTGGGAACAATGGCTGTTCACCCGCCTGTTCGAGAAGGGCATGATCTACCGCAAGAACGGCTCCGTGAACTGGGACCCGGTGGACCAGACCGTGCTGGCCAACGAGCAGGTGATCGACGGCCGCGGCTGGCGCTCCGGCGCGCTGGTCGAGAAGCGCGAAATCCCCATGTACTACTTCCGCATCACCGCCTACGCGGAAGAGCTTCTCGCCGACCTGGACAAGCTCAATGGCTGGCCCGAGCAGGTCAAGACCATGCAGCGCAACTGGATCGGCAAGAGCTTCGGGGCCGACATCGTCTTCGACTACGACCGAGACAGCATCGGCGCTGAAGGCCAGCTGAAGGTCTACTCGACCCGCCCCGATACCCTGATGGGCGCCACCTACGTGGCGGTGGCCGCCGAGCACCCGCTGGCCACCCGCGCCGCCGAGAACAATGCCGCACTGGCCGCCTTCATCGCCGAATGCAAGGCCGGTTCCGTGGCCGAGGCCGACATGGCCACCATGGAAAAGAAGGGCATGCCCACCGGGCAGTTCGTTGTTCACCCGCTCAACGGCCAGAAACTGCCGGTGTTCGTGGCCAACTACGTGCTGTGGGGTTACGGCGAAGGCGCCGTAATGGCCGTACCGGCCCATGACGAGCGCGACTTCGAGTTCGCCAACCAGTACAGCCTGCCGATCGTTCAGGTGTACGGCGCCGAAGGCAAGGAATTCAGCGTCAGCGAGTGGCACGACTGGTACGCCGACAAGGGCGGCCTGACCACCCTCAACTCCGGCAAGTACGACGGTCTGGATTTCCAGGGCGCCTTCGACGCCATCGTCGCCGATCTGGAAGCCTCCGGGCACGGCGCGCGCAAGACCCAGTTCCGCCTGCGCGACTGGGGCATCAGCCGCCAGCGCTACTGGGGCTGCCCGATCCCGATCATCCACTGCCCGAGCTGCGGCGACGTGCCGGTGCCGGAAGACCAGCTGCCGGTCGTGCTGCCCGAGGACGTGGTGCCGGACGGCACCGGCTCGCCGCTGGCGAAGATGCCCGAGTTCTACAGCTGCACCTGCCCGAAATGCGGCACCGCGGCCAAGCGCGAAACCGACACCATGGACACCTTCGTGGAGTCCTCCTGGTACTTCGCCCGCTACGCCTCCCCGCAGTACGACCAGGGCATGGTAGACCCGGCCGCGGCCAATCACTGGCTGCCGGTCGACCAGTACATCGGCGGCATCGAGCACGCCATCCTGCACCTCTTGTATGCGCGCTTCTTCCACAAGCTGATGCGCGACGAGGGTCTGGTGAACTCCGATGAGCCGTTCACCAACCTGCTGACCCAGGGCATGGTGGTCGCCGAGACCTATTTCCGCATGCTGCCCAACGGCGGCAAGGACTGGTTCAACCCGGCGGACGTGGAGATCGAGCGCGACAGCAAGGGCAAGATTGTCGCCGCCACGCTGAAGAACGACGGCCTGCCGGTGGAAATCGGCGGCACCGAGAAGATGTCCAAGTCCAAGAACAACGGCGTCGATCCGCAGGCGATGATCGACGCCTACGGTGCCGATACCTGCCGCCTGTTCATGATGTTCGCCTCGCCGCCGGACATGAGCTGCGAGTGGTCGGATGCCGGCATCGAGGGCGCCAACCGCTTCCTGCGCCGCGTCTGGCGTCTGGCTCACAGCCATGTCAGCGCCGGCCTGCCGGGCGCATTGGAGGTAGCCAGCCTGACCGACGCGCAGAAGGCCGTGCGTCGCGCTATCCACCTGGCCATCAAGCAGGCCAGCACGGATGTCGGCCAGCACCACAAGTTCAACACCGCCATCGCCCAGGTGATGACGCTGATGAACGTGCTGGAAAAGGCGCCGACCGCCAGCGAACAGGACCGCGCCCTGCTGCAGGAGGGTCTGGAGACCGTCGTCCTGCTGTTGGCGCCGATCACCCCGCACATCTGCCATGAACTGTGGCAGCAACTGGGCAAGACCGGCGACATCATCGACGCCGCCTGGCCGAGCGTGGACGAAAGCGCCCTGGTGCAGGACACCCTGACCCTGGTGGTGCAGGTCAACGGCAAGCTGCGCGGCCAAATCGACGTGCCGGCCAGCGCCAGCCGCGAGGAAGTCGAGGCCGCCGCGCGCGCCAACGAGAACGTCCTGCGCTTTACTGAAGGCCTGACGATTCGCAAGGTGATCGTGGTACCCGGCAAGCTGGTCAACATCGTCGCCAACTAACCGTGCCATCCGCCCCGACGAGCGTCGGGGCCGTCGCCAAGGAGAACGCCCGATGCCGCATCGCTTCCTGCTGATTCTCGCCGCCGCGCTGCTGCTCGGTGCCTGCGGTTTCCAGCTGCGCGGCACCGGCGGCGGTGAGACATTCGCCCTGCGCGAACTGGACCTCAACGCCGAAGACCGTTACGGCGAGGCCGCCCGCCAGTTGCGCGCGCTGCTGGAAAGCCGTGGCGTGCGCGTGCATCCCGGCGCGCCCTATCAATTGGTGCTGCTGGAGGAGGAAGTCGACCAGCGCACCGCCAGCTTCACCAGCGGCGCACGCAGCGCCGAATACGAGCTGACCGCCGCGCTGGATTATCAGCTGCGCAGTCGTCGGCATCCGCTGCTGGAAAACCGCCTTGAAACCCAGAAGGTGGTCGCCCACGACCAGAACAACCTGATCGGCTCGGAGCAGGAACGCCAGCAACAGCTGACCGAAATGCGCCGCGATCTGCTGCAACAACTGGTGCGTCGCCTGCAGGCCCTCACGCCGGCCGAGCTGGAGCGCCTCGATGCCCAGGCCGCGGCCAAGGCGCAGGCCGAACAGGCCGCCACGCCCGAATCGACCACCACCCCATGAAGCTGTCACCGGCGCAGCTCGGCAAGCACCTGCAAGGGACGCTGGCACCGGTGTATGTGGTCAGCGGCGACGAGCCGCTGCTCTGCCAGGAAGCCTGCGACGCCATCCGCGCCGCCGCACGCACGCAGGGCTTTGCTGAACGCCAGGTCTTTCATGTGGAGGCCAACTTCGACTGGGGCCAGCTCTACGAGGCCGGCGCCAGTCTGTCGCTGTTCGCCGACAAGCGTCTGATCGAACTGCGCGTGCCGTCCGGCAAGCCCGGCGACAAGGGCGCCAAGGCCCTGCTCGATTACCTGGCGCGGCCCGCCGTGGATACCCTGCTGCTCGTGCAGTTGCCCAAGCTGGATGGCTCCGCGCAAAAGACCAAATGGGCCAAGGCGCTGATCGAGAGTCAGGCCAGTCCGTTTATCCAGATCTGGCCGGTGGACGCCCAGCAATTGCCGCAATGGATCAACCAGCGCCTGAGCCAGGCCGGTCTGACGGCGTCCCCAGAAGCGGTGGAATTGATCGCCGCACGGGTGGAAGGCAACCTGCTGGCCGCCGTGCAGGAAATAGAAAAGCTCAAGCTGCTGGCCGACGGGCAAAAGATCGATGTCGATACCGTGCAGGCCGCCGTGGCCGACAGCGCCCGCTTCGATGTCTTCGGCCTGATCGACGCCGCTCTGGCCGGCCAGGCGCCACACGCGCTGCGCATGCTCGAAGGGCTGCGCGGCGAGGGCCTGGAAGCGCCGGTGATTCTCTGGGCCCTAGCCCGAGAGGTGCGTCAGTTGGCCAACCTTGCGTTCCAACATGAGCAGGGTATGCCGCTGGACCGTGCATTTGCCCAGTGTCGGCCGCCGGTGTGGGACAAGCGTCGTCCGCTGTTGTCGCGCGCGCTGCAACGCCATTCCGCCAGCCGCTGGGGCCAGTTGCTGCGTGATGCCCAGCAGATTGATGCCCAGATCAAGGGCCAGGCGGCCGGCGATCCCTGGGCCGGACTGGCCAGCCTGACCCTGCAGATCGCCGGGCTACGTCTGCCACTGCCGAGCCTGTAGGGCGAACAAGGCTTTTTTGTCCGCCGCAGCGGGGACACCCCGGCGGCCAGAAAGGTGCTGACGGCCCTACTCTGTGCAGGCTGTGTGAAAACGGTTTCGGAAATGATGCCTGGTCAGAAAATGCACAAATTGCGCGCTTTGTCGTGAATACCAGGCGGGCCAAACCGGAAAAGATCCGCACATTTCGCGTAGTAACGCGAACCTTGGAATTGAGCGGGAGTTTCCACACAGCCTGTGTGGGCCGGGTTTATCCCGGCCAAGGCCGGCGCCAGCCGGCCCAGGCTTCGTGACTGCAGCCCTCAGCCGCCTGCAGGTCGAGGGCTGGACAATTTCTGCACAACCCCTATGATGCGCGCCAGACACCCAAGCCCGGAGAACCCGTATGGCCAAACAACCGAAACGGCCAAACAAGGCCAAATCCCTCGTCGCCCAGCCCCTGTTCCGCAGCCGTCAGGAACAGCCGAAAAAGGGCAAAGGCAGCTACCGCCGCGAAGCCTCCCAGCACCACTGGGAGGCTTCCGTCGTTCTGGCCGTCTGAATTTTTTCTGCCATGATAAGGTCTTGTTCCATAAGTCGATTTTGAGACCGCTTCGCATGCCGTTCTTTCCGGCCGCCCTTCGGCCTCCCCTTCTGCTCGTTTCCGTTGCCCTTCTGCTTTTCACCGTCAGCCAACCGCTTTCTACCAGCGCCGCTCCCCGACAGAACGCCACCGAAGCACGAGAAGAACAGATCAGTTTTGCCGCCTGGCTCGCCGATTTTCGGCGCGAGGCGCAGCGTGCGGGTATTTCTTCCGCAACCCTGAACAACGCCCTGCGCGGCCTGCGCCCCGACTCGCAGGTGATCGCCGCCGACCGCAGCCAGCCGGAATTCACCCGACCGATCTGGGAATACCTGGACGGCGCCCTGTCGCTACGGCGCCTGGCGCGCGCCGAGCAGTTGCTGGAGGAGCATGCCCCCCTGCTGCATCACATCGAACAGTACTACGGTGTGGATCGGCAGACGCTGGTGGCCATCTGGGGCTTGGAGAGCAACTTCGGACAGACCCAGGGCAGCAAGTCGGTAGTCCGCTCGCTGGCTACCCTGGCCCATGAGGGCCGCCGGCCCGAATTCGCCCACCAGCAGCTCATTGCCGCGCTGCAGATTCTGGATCAGGGCGACATCTCCCCGCGCCGCATGCGCGGCTCGTGGGCCGGCGCCATGGGTCAGACCCAGTTCATTCCCACCACTTACCAGCGCTACGCGGTGGACTTCGACGGCGACGGACGACGCGACATCTGGAATTCGACCGCCGACGCACTGGCCTCTACCGCCCACTATTTGCAGCGCTCCGGCTGGCGACTGGGCCAGCCCTGGGGTTTCGAGGTGGGCCTGCCGGCCAATTTCGACTATTCCCTGGCCGATCCCCAAGCCAGCAGGACCCTGCTGGAATGGCAACAACGCGGCGTATCCATTCCGGACCTGCCGCCGCAGTACCGCGATCAGGAAGCCAGCCTGCTGTTGCCGGCCGGGCACCTGGGGCCGGCGTTCCTGACCCTGGCGAACTTCCGTGCCATTCTCAAGTACAACAACTCCAGTGCCTACGGCATGGCCATCGGTCTGTTCGGCGATCGGCTGAACGGCAACGGCGAGATCTCCGCCCGCTGGCCCTACCATCAACGGCCGCTGTCGCGGATTGAGCGCATCGAACTGCAGGAACGCCTGACCCGCCTGGGTTATACGCCGGGCGAGCCGGACGGCATCATCGGCGCCGGCAGTCGCCAGGCGATCCGCGCCTTCCAGATGGACCATGGCCTGGCCGCCGACGGCTTTGCCAGTACATCGCTGCTCAAGCGCCTGCGCCGGGAAACGGCCAGGCGATAGCCGGCAAGGACTGTGGGAGCGAATTCATTCGCGAGCTTCTGGGTGTGGCCTGCACGAAAAGCTCGCGGACAAGTCCTCTCCCACAGCCCACGCAGAACGAAAAAGGCGATCCGAGGATCGCCTTTTTCGTTTCCGCACCGGATCAGTTGATCTTCCCGCCGTGCGCCTGCTGGTCGGCGTGGTAGGAAGAGCGCACCAGCGGCCCGGAGGCGACGTTCTTGAAGCCCATCTTCGCCCCTTCCTCGGCGAACCAGGCGAAGGTGTCCGGATGCACGAAGCGCTGCACGGCCAGGTGCTCGCGCGACGGCTGCAGATACTGGCCGAGGGTCAGCATGTCCACGTCGTGCTCGCGCAGACGGTGCATCACCTCGATTACTTCCTCATCGGTCTCGCCCAGGCCGAGCATCAGGCCGGACTTGGTCGGCACGCCCGACACACGCTTCTTGAAGTTTTCCAGCAGATCCAGAGACCACTCGAAGTCCGAGCCCGGACGCGACGCCTTGTACAGGCGCGGCACGGTTTCCAGGTTGTGGTTGAACACATCCGGCGGCTCGGTGGCGGTGATGTCGAGGGCAATGTCCATGCGGCCACGATAGTCCGGCACCAGGGTTTCCAACTGCACGTTGGGTGACAGCTTGCGGATTTCGCGCAGGCAATCGGCGAAGTGCTGGGCCCCGCCGTCACGCAGGTCATCGCGGTCCACCGAGGTGATCACCACGTAGCGCAGGCGCAGGTCGGCAATGGCCTGGGCCAGGTTCATCGGCTCATCGGCATCCAGCGCCTTGGGCCGGCCGTGGCCAACGTCGCAGAATGGGCAGCGGCGGGTGCAGATGTCGCCCATGATCATGAAGGTGGCGGTGCCACCGGAGAAACATTCGCCCAGGTTCGGGCAAGAGGCTTCTTCACAGACGCTGTGCAGGCGATGCTTGCGCAGCGTTTGTTTAATGTGGTCCACCTCGGGCGATACCGGCACGCGTACGCGAATCCAGTCCGGCTTCTTGGGCAACTCCTCGGTGGGAATGACCTTGACCGGGATGCGCGCCACCTTCTCGGCGCCGCGCAGCTTGGTGCCCGTTTCCAGCTTGGCCGGCTTGCCGGCGTTTTCCTGACTGCTCATAGCGATTCGATCCCGCCCTTGAGGGCCTTGAAGCCTGCATAGTCGAGGTGTGTGACGAGCTGATCGCGCAGGCGGGCACTCACCTCGGAAAAATCGATGGGCCGGTCCAGCAGGTCGCGCAGCTGGGTCATAGCCAGGCCGGCATAGCCACAGGGGTTGATGCGCCGGAAGGGTTCCATATTCATGTCCAGGTTCAGCGCCAGGCCATGGAAGGAACAGCCGCGACGGATGCGCAGCCCCAACGAAGCGATCTTGGCGCCGTCTACGTACACGCCGGGTGCGTCGGGGCGCGCCGCCGCCTTCACGCCGTAGCTGGCCAGCAGGTCGACCAGGCTCTGCTCGATGCGGCTGACCAGGTCGCGCACCCCCAGCTCGTGGCGGCGCACGTCGATCAGCAGGTAGATCACCAATTGGCCGGGGCCGTGATAGGTCACCTGACCGCCACGGTCCACCTGCACCACCGGGATGTCGCCCGGGAACAGCACATGCTCGGCCTTGCCGGCCTGGCCCTGGGTAAACACCGGCGTGTGCTGCAGCAGCCAGATCTCGTCACCGGTCCGCTCGTCGCGTTCCTGAGTGATGCGCTGCATGGCCTGCCAGGTCGGCAGGTAGTCCACCAGGCCGAGCTCGCGCACCCCCAGCAGTTGCGACGCCATCACAGCACCATATGCACGCGCCCGGTGGCGCGCAGATCAACATGGATGGCCTGCAATTGATCGGCGCTGGAAGCGGTGATCAGCACCTGCACGGACATGAAGCGCCCCTTGCTGCTGTCACGCAGCACCAGGGTGCTGTCATCGAAGTCGCCGACATGCCGGCGCATGACCTCGATCACCAGCGCGGCAAAGCCTTCGCCGGCATCGCCGATCACCTTGATGGGATAACGCTCGCAGGGGAATTCAATCCTGGGAGCCTGAACATCGGAATCAGTCATAACCACAACTTCAGGAAGGATGGACTTGTGATCCACAAGCACGAAAGCCCACCGGTGGGCGGGCTGTCGTCGTCACGGCCTGTCAGTTGAACAAGCCATAGAAAAACAGTCGGATACTATCCCAGAGACGGGCAAAAAAGCCACCCTGCTCGACGCCTTCCAGGGCGATCAGCTCGGCGCTGTGGATCA
>DATJDB010000193.1:0-4054 GCA_035497635.1 Pseudomonas sp.
AAGAGCTCGCGGACAAGTCCGCCCCCACACATGGAAACTCAAAGGACACCGAGATGCTCAACGTCCAATCGCTACACCAGTACTACGGCGGCAGCCACATCCTGCGCGGGCTGTCGTTCGAGGCGCGCGTCGGCGAGGTCACCTGCCTGCTGGGCCGCAACGGCGTCGGCAAGACCACGCTGCTCAAGTGCCTGATGGGTCTGATTCCCGCCAGGGACGGCCAGGTGCTCTGGGAAGACCGGCCCATCACCGGCCTCAAGCCGCACCAGCGCGTGCAGGCCGGTATCGCCTACGTGCCCCAGGGCCGGGAGATCTTCCCGCGCCTGACCGTGGAGGAAAACCTGCGGATGGGCCTGTCGCGCTTCCGCGCCGGCGAGGCCAGGGAGGTGCCGGCGTTCATCTACGAGCTGTTCCCGGTGCTGCAGGAGATGAAGCACCGTCGCGGCGGCGACCTGTCCGGCGGCCAGCAGCAACAGCTGGCCATCGGCCGCGCCCTGGCCAGCCGCCCGCGCCTGCTGATCCTCGATGAGCCCACCGAAGGCATTCAGCCCTCGGTGATCAAGGAGATCGGCGCGGTGATCAAGAAGCTCGCCGCACGGGGCGACATGGCCATCCTGCTGGTCGAGCAGTTCTACGACTTCGCCGCCGAGCTGGCCGACCAGTACCTGGTGATGAGCCGGGGCGAGATCGTCCAGCGCGGACGCGGAGAAGACATGGAACGTGAAGGGGTGCGCGGGCTGGTGGCCATCTGACGAACGACAGACCCAACGGGATGGTCTATGCCTATCCGATAGGAAACCGCTGGTCGACAGCGATGCCTTTCACGGACAGGACGCCACCATGCCCAACGCCCTGCGCGCCTGGTTCGACAGCCCGGACCTGCTGCGCATCCAGCGCGACGACCTGGATTTCTATTTGCCGCCTTCGCAGCGCCGCGAGGCGGTGCTCGAGCTGCTCGGCCACATCGACAGTGCCCTGCTCGGCGCGGACCTGAAGAAGAACACCCGCAACACCAACGCCGGCATCGTGCGCACCGAGGGTGGCCCGCTGTTCATCAAGCGCAACAACAACAAGGGGCTGCAGTACAGCCTGCGTTATCTGTTCCGTCCGGCCCGTACCTTCCGGGCGGCGGCCGCCGCCCAGGCCATTCTGGCGGCCGGGGTCCATACGCCCCGGGTCTATGGCGCCGGGGAGCGGCGCCGAGGCCGTTACCTGAAATGCTGCTACCTGGTCACCGAAGCGCTCAGCGGTACGGTATCCGCGGAAACCCTGTTCGACGCCGATCCATCCCCAACGCTGCTGGCCGACGCGGGCACTCTCGCGGCCGACCTGCATGGCGCCGGCGTCTATCACGGCGACATGAAATTCACCAACCTGTACCGGCTGGACGACCGGCTGGGCGTGTGGGATCTGGATGGCGTGCAGCTATTTTCCGGCCCGCCGCCGCCCGCGCTGGTGTGCCGGGAGCTGGCGCGCATCCTGTCCTCGTTCATCATCCAGACGGATCCCAACCCGGCGCTGCCGGACAGTTTCTTCCGCCTCCCGCCCCATGCCGACCGCCTGCTGGAGGCCTACCGCAGCCACGCCGGGCAGGCGCCGAGCCGCGAGGAGGTAGTCGACACCGCCATCCGCCGCTGGTTGCGCCGGGCGACGCTGCGGCATCGCATCGACGGCATGCGCTGAGGGCGCAACCTTGTGGGGCCGGCTTTACGCCGGCCAGCGGAGTGGATGACCGCACCGCGATGGGGTTCCTACCACCGTCGGCCGGCATAAAGCCGGCCCCACAGGGTGATGGCCGACCGTCCTTGTGGGATCGCAGGCACAAACGGCATTGTGAACCTATCTTCAACTGCGCCCGTTTTCCCACATGAGGTTTCCATGCCGCAGCCCATCAGCAACCAGTACGTCCGCGAGCTGGACCGCCAGTTCGTTTTCCACTCCTGGTCCACCCAGGGCACCCTCGACCCGCTGGTGATCGCCGGCGGCCAGGGCTGCCGGCTGTGGGACCACGACGGCCGCGAATACCTGGATTTCAGCAGCCAGCTGGTTTTCACCAATCTCGGTCACCAGCATCCGAAAGTGGTCGCCGCCATCCAGGCGCAGGCCGCCAGCCTGGCCACCATCGCCCCGGCCACCGCCACCCTCATGCGTGGCGAAGCGGCCAGACGCATCATCGCGCGCGCGCCGGCCGGTTTCGCCAAGGTGTTCTTCACCAACGGCGGGGCGGACGCCAACGAGAACGCCATGCGCATGGCGCGGCTGTTCACCGGACGGCCGAAGATCCTCTCCGCCTACCGCTCCTATCACGGCAACACCGGCGCGGCGATCGTCGCCACCGGCGAAGGCCGCCGCCTGTCCAACGAATACGCCACCGGCCATGTGCATTTCTTCGGGCCGTACCTGTACCGCAGCGAGTTCCATGCCAGCAGCGAACAGGAAGAATGCGAACGCGCCCTGCAGCATCTGCGCCGGGTGATCGAAAGCGAAGGGCCGTCGAGCATCGCCGCCATCCTGCTGGAAACCGTGCCGGGCAGCGTCGGCATCCTGATTCCGCCGGCGGGCTACCTGCAGGGCGTGCGCGCACTGGCCGACGAGTTCGGCCTGCTGCTAATTCTCGACGAGGTGATGGCCGGCTTCGGCCGCTGCGGCAGCTGGCTGGCGCTGGAGCGCTTCGACGTGACGCCGGACCTGATCACCTTCGCCAAGGGGGTGAACTCCGGCTATGTGCCAGCCGGCGGCGTGCTGATTTCCGAGCGCATCTGCAAGTTCTTCGACACCCGCTATTTCCCGGGCGGGCTGACCTATTCCGGCCACCCACTGGCCATGGCCGCCATCGTCGCCACGCTGGATGCCATGCGCGACGAAGGCATCGTGGATAACGCCCGTCAGGTCGGTGAAGAAATCCTCGGCCCGGGACTCAAGGCACTGGCCGAGAAGCATGCGGTTATCGGCGAAGCGCGCGGCATCGGCCTGTTCTGGGCGCTGGAGCTGGTCAGCGACCGGGAGCACAAGACGCCGCTGGCTGCGGCGCAGATGGGCCGGATCAAGGCCGGGCTGCTGGAACGTGGCCTGATTCCCTTCATCGTGGAAAACCGCATTCATGTGCTGCCGCCATGCATCGTCAGCGCCGAGGAAGTCCGCCAGGCGCTGGCCATCTACGACGAGGTGCTGGGCAGCCTCAGCTGAATCAGACAGGAGCAAGGTCGGCAGTCAGCGCAGCTGGCTGTCCTTGCTGCCACGCCGGTTGTAGCCGCTGAAGGCGCCGCCGGCCTTGTCATGCGCGGCCTGGCACGCCACACACAGGCGCACGCCGGGCAGCGCCGCGCGACGCGCCTCGGGAATCGGCGCGTCGCATTCCTCGCAATGGCTCAGACTTTCGCCCTGGGGCAATTCGCTGCGGGCGCGCGCAATGGCGTCGTCGATGCTGCTGTCGATCTGCTCCTGCACCGCGCCGTCGTTGGTCCAGCCACCGGCCATGTCGCACCTCCACCCGGTAATTCATTCCGGGCAACAGATTTGCACCGCTCGCCCGCCACAGGCAAGCGGCTCAGGGTCGAGCGGCAAGGCGCTGCAGCAATACCGACAGGCCGCCACTGGCGATCAGCACGGCCATGCCCAGCAGGCCGAGGGCGTCCGGCATATGGCCAAAGATCACCCCGCCGAGCAGCGTGGCGAAGAAGATCTGCCCATAGGTGAACGGCGCCAGCGTCGCCGCGCTGCCGAAGGCGTAGGCGCGGGTCAGCACCAGGTGCCCCGACATGCCGAGCACGCCCATACCCACCATCATCAGCAGATGCTTCCCTTCCGGCACTTCCCAGACAAAGGGCACCGCCAGGCTGAACAACAGCGTGGCGATCAGGCCGCTCAGGTAGTTGGTGGTGACCGGGTGATCGGTGCCGTTCAGGCGCCGGGTCAGCAGCATGTAGACGCTCAGGCACAGCGCGGCGGCCAGCGGCCAGAGGATCGCCGGGGTGAACAGCTCGCCGCCGGGCCGCACGATGATCAGTACGCCCGCAAAGCCAAGCAGCACCGACGCCCACTGCCCCAGGCTGAC
>DATJDB010000194.1:0-2686 GCA_035497635.1 Pseudomonas sp.
CGCTATCTGCAGACCATGGCGGATCTGGGCAACAACGGCAAATCGTCCACGATCGTGTTTCCGCTGCCGCTGGATCTCATCAAGCCGCTGTTGACGGCGTTGCCGGCATTGGCGGCCAAGGTAGCGCCTGACGCTTCCTGATGCACTGGCGGTACGGCCGGCAACGGTGATAATGCGCTTACGCCCGTAGCTCGCCCGAGTCGCCCACATGGACGAAAGCCGTTTGCCTGGCAGCCTGGTTTGCGTGGGCTTGGGCATGACCTTGGGTGCGCACCTCGGGCCGCTGGCGCGCAGCCATATCGAGCAGGCCGACGTGGTGTTTGCCGGCCTCTCCGACGGCATCGTGGAACTGTGGCTGCAGCACCTGCACCGGGACGTGCGCAGCCTGCAGGTGTACTACCACGAAGGCAAATCGCGCATGCAGACGTATCGGCAAATGGTCGATGCCATCCTGTCCGAGGTGCGTGCGGGCAAGAAGGTCTGCGGGGTGTTCTACGGCCATCCCGGCGTGTTCGCCTGGGCGCCGCACAAGTCCATCGAGATCGCCCGCAGTGAAGGCTATGCCGCGCACATGGAGCCGGGCATTTCCGCCGAGGATTGCCTGTATGCCGATCTGGGCATCGACCCGGGAAAATTCGGCTGCCAGCATTACGAAGCCAGTCAGTTGCTGTTCTACCAGCGCCGGATCGATCCGACTGCTTATCTGGTGCTGTGGCAGGTCGGTCTGGTTGGCGACCAATCGCTGGCACGCTTTTCCACCGGCCCGGCCTATCGTCAGGTGCTGGTGGACGTGTTGGCGCGTGACTATCCGCTGGACCATGAGGTGATCATCTATCGCGCGGCCACGCTGCCGATCCGGCAGGCGCGGGTCGAGCGGGTGCTGCTGGGTGATTTGCCGCGGGCGCAGGTCGGCATGGCCGATACGGTGGTGATCGCGCCAGCGCGGCCACTGCAAGCTGACTTGGCGATCCGGGCGCAGCTGAGTGCCTTGGACGCTGCCACGGAGGACGCGGTCTGACAGGCAAGCTCATCGCTGCCGGGTTTGACCCTGTTTTTGCGGACGAGAGGTGGCTGTACAGGCTTGGTCTTGGGTATCGATTTTGCGCTGGAAGTGGCCTTCACGCCTGCGCATGATGTCCCTCACTGGCGGAGACGGGGAATATGCGAGAATCCGCCTGGTCACCGGTTTGGGGCCCCGGTCGAAAGCTTCCACTCGAACTGTCGAGCAGTGAAGAGCACTTCCAGAACAACCAATGTCAGGGGATGGAGATGACCGACGTAATCGAATTTCTGGAAAGAATGGGACAGGATCCGCAATTGCGCCATGCGGCGCAGGATGAAGTGGAACGGGCGTTGATCAGCGCGGAGATCGCTCCTGAGTTGCGGGCGGCCATTCTGGCCAAGGATCAGGAGCAAATTGTAGCGCTGCTGGGGCAGGCTCCTGTCTGTGTCGCTTATTTTCCAGCCAAAGAAGATGAAGAGGAAGGTGACGAGGGTGAGGGCGAGGAGATTCCGTCCGAGGAGACGGATGAGACCCCAGAGCACAACGGGCTCCGCACCGTGATCCTGACGGCCTAGCCCATGGTTCCTTCGGGCAGGCTGCGCTGGGCATGTTTTGCCGGCGGGATATTGCTCGTGGCCGTGCTGATGGGCACAGCCGTTGCGGCCGTGCCCGTCGCTGCCGACCCTGCGCAGTTGCTCAAGCAGGCGGACAGCGTCAGGACGTCGGATCACCCTGAGTTCGTGAAACTGATGCAGCGGCTCGGCGCCGAGGCAGCCGCGCTTTCTTTACCGCAGCGTATATACCTACGCTACCTCCAAGCGTGGGAGGTCGGTTATCAAGGCGACTATGAAACTGCCACACCGCTGTTGAATGCGGTCATCGCGGAATCGACGGATGTCACGTTGCGGTTTCGCGCGGGTACGACCCTGGCGAACAATCTCGTCATCGGATCCCGCTATGAGGAAGCGTTTGCGCAAGTGAGCCAGTTGCTTGGTCAGCTGCCGCAGATCGTGGACAAGAATGCCCGCATACAGGCCTTGGGTGTCGCTTCGTCGCTCTACAACGAAGCAGGTCAATACGATCTTGGCCTGACCTACGCGAGTCAGATGCTCCGGGAAAACCCGGTCGGTGATGGCGACTGCAAAGGCAGGTTTCTTCAGGTTCAGGCGCTGTATTTGAGCGGCAAGCTCGCGACATTCGACAGACAGTCCCGTGAGGCCATCGACGTCTGCAACCAGGCATCGGAGTTCCTGTTTGCCAATCTGATACGGTTCAATGTGGCGGGTTTTGACATTCAACGCGGTCAATCCTCCACGGCGATCAAGCTTTTGCAGCAGCACTACGCTGAAGTCCGGCGTATCAATTATCCGGAACTGACCTCGGAGTTTGACGCCGCGCTGGCGCAGGCGTACTGGAACGAAGGCCAGACCGCGCTGGCGCGACGGTACGCACATGCCGCTATTGATGGCGGCGTCAAAAACGAGGTCACCAAGTCACTGACCAGCGCCTACGAATTGCTGTATCTGATCAACAAGAAGCAGGGCAACCTCGGCGCCGCGCTGACCTGGCACGAAAAGTACATGGCAGCTGACAAGGGCTATCTGAACTCCCTCAGCGCCAAGGCGCTGGCCTACCAGACCGTCAAGCAGCAGGTGCTGGCGAAGAAGCTGCAGATCGACACGC
>DATJDB010000195.1:0-1682 GCA_035497635.1 Pseudomonas sp.
GAGCTTGCCGCTCAAATACAGCGCCTGAACCTGAAGAAACCTGCCTTTGCAGTCGCCATCACCGACCGGGTTTTCCCGGAGCATCTGACTCGCGTAGCTCAGGCCAAGATCGTATTGACCCGCTTCGTTGTAGAGCGACGAGGCGACGCCCAAGGCCTGTATGCGGGCATCCTTGTCCACTATCTGCGGCAGCTGACCCAACAACTGGCTCACCTGCGCAAACGCTTCTTCATAGCGGGAGCCGATGACAAGATTATTCGCCAAGGTCGTACCCGCACGAAACTGCAACGTGGCATCCGTCGATTCCGCGATGACCGCATTCAACAGCGGTGTAGCCGTTTCGTAGTCGCCTTGATAACCGACCTCCCATGCCTGGAGGTAGCGCAGGTACATCCGCTGTTGCGGAGAAAGCGCGGTTGACTCGGCGCCGAGCCGCTGCATCAGTTTCACGAACTCGGGGTGATCCGACGTCCTGACGCTGTCCGCCTGCTTGAGCAATTGCGCAGGGTCGTCAACGATGGGCGCGGCCGCAACGGCCGTGCCCATCAGCATGGCCACGAGCAATATCCCGCCGGCAAAACATACCCGGCGCAGTCGGCCCGAGGAAACCATTGGCTAGGCCGTCGGAATCACGGTGCGAAGCCCGCTGTGCTCGGGGGCCTCATCCGGCTCCTGTGACGGAATCTCCTCACTTTCGCCCTCACCATCTTCCTCTTCGTCTTCCTTGGCTGGAAAATAAGCCACACATACCGGAACCCGTCCCAGCAATGTTTCCAGCTGTGCCTGATCCTTGGCCAGAATGGCCGCCCGCAACTCAGGAGCGACCTCCGCGCTGATCAACGCCCGTTCCAATTCATCCCGTGTCGCATGGCGCAACTGCGGATCCTGTCCCATCCTTTCCAGGAATTCGATTACGTCGGTCATCCCCATCGCCTGATAGTTGGTGGTTCTGGAAGTACTCGTCACTGTTCGACAGTTCGAGCGGAAACTTTCTTTCGACCGCGGCCCCATTCCCCTGCTGTCTGGATTCTCGCATACTCTCCGCTTTCGCCGGTGAAGGAAATAACGTGCGGGCATAAAGACTGCCTCCCTGGCGCGGCGCGGAATCGATACTCGGGATCAGGCCTTCGCAGCCACCTCAATTGCCCGCAACAACAAAACCAAATCCGGCAGCGATGAGCCTGCCCTTCACATTGCGCCATCCGCCGCAGCGTCCAAGGCAGCCAGCCGCGCCCGGATCGCCAGGTCAGCCTGCAGTGGTCGCGCTGGCGCGATCACCACGGTGTCGGCCATGCCAACCTGCGCCTGCGGCAGGTCGCCCAGCAGCACCCGCTCGATCCGCGCCTGCTGGATCGGCAGCGTGGCCGCGCGATAGATAATGAGTTCGTGGTCCAGCGGATAATCGCGCGCCAACACGTCCACCAGCACCTGGCGGTATGCCGCGCCGGTGGAAAAGCGCGCCAGCGACTGGTCGCCGACCAGGCCGACCTGCCACAGCACCAGATAAGCGGTCGGATCGATCCGGCGCTGGTAGAACAGCAACTGGCTGGCTTCGTAATGCTGGCAGCCGAACTTGCCGGGATCGATGCCGAGATCGGCGTACAGGCAGTCCTCGGCGGAAATGCCCGGCTCCATGTGCGCGGCGTAACCTTCGCGGCGGGCGATCTCGATGGACTTGTGCG
>DATJDB010000196.1:0-20739 GCA_035497635.1 Pseudomonas sp.
ATACGGCGACAAGGCCCATGATCCCTACGCTACGCCGTTCTACCAGCGCGTACGTCGCGTGGTCGGCTGGTGCGTGCGGCGGCGCAAGACGGTAATGCTGGCCACGTTGCTGGCCTTCGTCGCCGCCGTGATGCTGTTCCGTCTGGTGCCCCAGCAGTTCTTCCCGCCCTCGGCGCGTCTGGAATTGATGGTCGACATCAAGCTGGCCGAAGGCGCCTCCCTGCGCGCCACCGAGGCGGAAGTGGCACGGCTGGAAAAGCTGATCGCCGAACAGCCGGGCATTGAAAACTACACCGCCTATGTGGGCAGCGGATCGCCGCGCTTCTACCTGCCGCTGGACCAGCAGTTGCCGGCCACCAGCTTCGCCCAGTTCGTGGTGCTGACCGATAGTATCGAGTCCCGCGAAACGGTGCGCGGCTGGTTGATCGAGACCATGGACACCCAGCTCCCGAGCCTGCGCAGCCGGGTGTCGCGCCTGGAAAACGGTCCGCCGGTGGGCTACCCGATTCAGTATCGCGTGAGTGGCGAACACATCGACGAGGTGCGCCGACTGGCCCGCGAAGTGGCCGCCCAGGTGCGCGCCAACCCGCACGTGGCCAACGTGCACCTGGACTGGCAGGAGCCGAGCAAGGTGATCCACCTTGACCTCGATCAGGAGCGCGCCCGCGCCCTGGGGGTGAACACCGCCGAGCTGTCGCGCTTCCTGCAGGCGTCGTTGTCCGGCAGCCGGGTTAGCCATTACCGCGAAGGTAACGAGCTGATCGAGATCCTGGTGCGGGGCAGTGAGGAAGACCGCAGCCTGCTGACGCTGCTGCCCAGCCTGGCGGTGCCCACCGACAGCGGGCAGAGCGTACCGTTGTCCCAGGTGGCGACCCTGGAATACGGCTTCGAGGAAGGCGTCATCTGGCACCGCAACCGCCTGCCGACGGTGACCGTGCGCGCCGACGTCTACGGCGAGGAACCGCCGGCCACTCTGATCGCTGAAATTCACCCGGAACTCGCCGACGTGCGTGCCAACTTGCCCGATGGCTACCTGCTAGAGGTCGGCGGCACCGTGGAGGATTCCGCGCGCGGCCAGAAGTCGGTGATCGGCGGCTTGCCGCTGCTGGTGGTGGTGGTGATGACCCTGCTGATGCTGCAGCTGCGCAGCTTCTCGCGTTCGCTGATGGTATTCCTCACTGCGCCCCTGGGGCTGATCGGCGTCACGCTGTTCCTGCTGGTGTTCCAGCAGCCGTTCGGCTTCGTGGCCATGCTCGGCACCATCGCGCTGTCCGGGATGATCATGCGCAACTCGGTGATTCTCATCGACCAGATCGAGCAGGACATCGCCGCCGGTCACGACCGCTGGAATGCCATTATCGAGGCCACGGTGCGCCGCTTCCGGCCCATCGTGCTGACCGCGCTGGCGGCGGTGCTGGCGATGATCCCGCTGTCGCGCAGCGTGTTCTTCGGGCCGATGGCGGTGGCCATCATGGGCGGCCTGATCGTCGCCACCGTGCTGACCCTGTTGTTCCTTCCGGCGCTGTATGCAGGCTGGTTCCGGGTGCGCAAGGGCGAGGACGCGCCGGTTCGCTAAACGCGGCCCCGCCGGCCTTTTGTGGGAACGATGGCCGGCGTAAGGCCGGCCCCACAAGGGTGCTCTGGCGAACACTCTGTGGGGCCGGGTTTATCCCGGCCGGCGCGGCTAAGACTCTGCGCCGGGCGTAACCGGCATGCCGCTGGCCGGCGTAAAGCCGGCCCTACAAAGTTGCGTGCCCGCCGCCCCTCCAACGCAAAACGCTCGATGTCCATGTGCCATGAATGCCCAACGACAGGAGTCCCCATGCCCGCGCCCCGTATCCTGCTGCTCACCCTGCTGGCCATGCTCGGCTTCGCCGGCAACTCCCTGCTGTGTCGGGTGGCGCTGAAAAGCGGCGCGCTGGATGCCGCCACCTTCACCAGCGTGCGCCTGCTGTCCGGCGCGCTGGTGCTCTGGCTGCTGATCAGCGCCGGTCGCCGCAGCCCGGCAGGCGACTGGCCTTCGGCGCTGGCACTGTGCATCTATGCCGCCGCCTTTTCCTTCGCCTATGTGCAACTGGACACCGCCAGCGGCGCGCTGCTGCTGTTCGGTGCCGTGCAGATCGGCATGCTGGTGGCCGGCTGGCGGCGGGGGGAGCGACTGGGGCGCTTGCAGATCGTCGGGTTGCTGCTGGTCATCGGCGGGCTGCTGGTGCTGCTGTTGCCCGGCAGCAGTTCTCCCGATCCGCTGGCGGCGTTGCTGATGCTCGGTTCAGGTCTGGCCTGGGCGCTGTATTCGCTGCGCGGACAGGTGACAAGCGATCCACTGGCCGCCACCGCCGGCAATTTCCTGCGCGCCGCTCCGCTGGCCCTGGTATTGAGTGGCGTGCTGCTGGTCGATCTGCGCTGGGATGCCATGGGACTGTTCTATGCCGTGCTGTCCGGCGCGCTGGCCTCGGGAATCTGCTACGTCATCTGGTACAGCGCGCTGCGCGGACTGACCGCCGTGCAGGCCGGCACCGTGCAGCTCAGCGTGCCGATTCTCGCCGCGCTCGGCGGCAGCCTGCTGCTCGCCGAACCCTTCACGCCGCGCCTGGCGCTGGTATCCGTGGCCGTGCTCGGCGGCGTGGCGCTGGTATTGCGCGCCCGGGCCGCCAAGCGCTGAGGCTCAACTTCGTGGCGGATGGCGGGTCGTAGGGTGGCCAACGTTACGTTGGCCACCAACCCGCCGGCACGGGCCGGAGCGGGAGCCCCGTAGGGTGGGAAACTCGCGCAGCGATTTCCCACCGAGCAGCCAATGGGAGGAGAGAGCCATGCCACCCCGATTCAAAATCGGCGACCACGTCAGCTGGAACTCCGAAGCCGGTCGCGTGAGCGGCCGGATCACCCGCGTGCATACCCGCGACACCGAGTACAAGGGCCATCCCCGCCATGCCAGCGCCGACAGCCCGCAGTACGAGATCAAGAGCGACAAGACCGATCACATCGCCATGCACAAGGAAGACGCGCTGACCCGGCTCGGCGACTGATGCCGACCCGCGTCTGGACCATTGGCCATTCCAACCAGCCGGTGGACCGCTTTCTCGCCCTGCTGGAGCGAAATGACATCCAGGCGCTGGCCGATGTGCGGCGCTTTCCCGGCTCGCGGCGTTGGCCGCAGTTCGGCGCCGAGGCGTTGGCGCTGCGTCTGGCGGAGCAGGGCATTGAATACCAATGGTTCGGCGAGCTGGGCGGTCGGCGACGGCCGCTGCCGGATTCGCCTAACGATGCCTGGCGCAACGCGGCGTTTCGCGGCTATGCGGATCATCTGGCCAGTGACGAGTTTGCCGCTGGCCTGGCGCGTCTGCTGGCGCTGGTGGAGCGCAAGCGCACCGCCCTGATGTGCGCCGAAGTGCTCTGGTGGCGCTGCCACCGTTCGCTGGTCGCGGACGTATTGCAAGTGCGGGGTTTCCAGGTGCTGCATATCCTCGACGACAAGCCGCCCATCGAACACCCGTACACCGCGCCGGCCCGGCTGCACGAAGGCCGCTTGAGCTACCGCGAGGGCGAGGGCCACCTGCTCAACGAGGCGGCGCGGCGGCGGGGCGAGCAGGGGAAGTTACCGCTGTGAAGGGGGCTCGGTGCCTGTCCACCCTCTCCCCCTGGCCCCTCTCCCATCGAGGGAGAGGGGAGACTGGGTTACGGCTCGACGTTGTCCGGCTGCGGACTGCGCTGCCGATCCAGGGTGACCTGGCGGATCGACAGGCGCACCTCGGCCGGCAACATGCGCTTGGCCACGCTCTCCACCAGTTCACCCAGCTTGGGATGGTGGCTGAGCTTGCCCTCGGCATCAGTGCGCAGCACGCCCTGTTCACGCAGCGTGGCGATGAAATGGCGGAACAGGCTTTTGTCGAAGAACTCCGGCGCGTTCAGGCCATGCAGGATGGACAGGCGCTGGGCCATGATCGTGCACAGGCTTTCCAGTTCCTCGGCCGTCAGGGACTGCTGCGGATGGTCGAGGATCAGCGCGATGCTCATGTAGAAGCGCTGCAGGGTCTGCACAATGGAGCGCGACAGCAGGGTGAGCAGCACGAACTGCCCCGAACTCGGCGCCGGACGGATGAACACGTCATCCTCGCGGCGCAGCAGCTGCATGTCGACAAAAGCGTTCAGCCACTGGTCGACGGCCGCTTCCAGTTCATCGGCTTCGAAACGGATGAACAATTCCGCCTGCAGGTACGGATACAGCGCGCTGAGGTAGCGCAGGATCTGCTCGCGGCTGATGCGCCCGCTGTTCTGGAAGAAGCTGGCCAGCAGTGCCGGCAGGGCGAAGATGTGCAGCACGTTGTTGCGGTAATAGGTCATCAGCACCGCGTGCTGCTCGTTCAGGTAGATGATCTCGCCCAGCGAATCGCGCTGACTGTCGATCAGTTCCATGTCCAGCACATGCTGGATGAGCGTCTCGCCACTGCCTTCCGGCAGAGTGGTGTGGGGCGAGTAGGGCACCTGGCGCAGCAGCGTCTGGTAAGCCTCCAGTACGCTGGCCAGGCCGGCGCGGTCGATGGCCAGCTTGCTGGTGGAGAGCATGACCATAGCCACCAGGTTGACCGGGTTTATCGCGGCCGCCTCGTTGATGTGGCGCGCCACTTCGGTGCCCAGGCGGTTGGTGACGGTGTTCAGCCAGTCGGGACGGTAGTCCGGTCCACCGCTGTTCTTGCGCCAGTCCGGCTGCTGCTGGTCCAGGAAACTGGCCAGGCGGATCGGTTCGCCGAAGTTCACCGAGACCTGGCCGAAGCGCTGGCGCAGGGCGCCGAGCACGCGGAACAGATCGCCGACGGACTCCTTCTTCTTCTCCGCGCCGCGCAGTTCGCCCAGGTAGGTGCGGCCTTCCAGTACGCGCTCGTAGCCGATGTACACCGGCACGAAGGCGATCGGCAGGCGGTTGGAACGCAGGAAGCTGCGCAGGGTGATGGCCAGCATGCCGGTCTTCGGTTGCAGGGTGCGCCCGGTGCGCGAGCGGCCGCCTTCGACGAAGTACTCCACCGGGAAACCACGGCTGTACAGGGTGTGCAGGTATTCGTTGAACACCGCCGTGTACAGCGGGTTGCCCTTGAAGGTGCGGCGCATGAAGAAGGCGCCGCCGCGGCGCAGCAGGCCGCCGATAATCGGCATGTTGAGGTTGATGCCGGCGGCGATGTGCGGCGTGCTCAATCCGTTGCGGAACAACAGATAGGAGAGCAGCAGGTAGTCGATGTGGCTGCGGTGACAGGGCACGTAGATGATCTCGTGGCCGTGGGCAACGCTTTTCACCCCTTCCACGTTATTGACCTGCACGCCGTCGTAGATCTTGTTCCAGAACCAGGTCAGTACCAGTTCCAGGAAGCGGATCGCGGTGTAGGTGTAGTCCGAGGCGATCTCGTTGCCGTAGCGCAGCGCGCGAACCTCGGCCTTCGCCGGACTGATGCCCACGCGCTCGGCTTCGGCGGCAATCGCTTCGCGCACCAGCGGAGCGTGCACCAGGCCCTTGACCAGGTTGCGCCGGTGCGACACGTCCGGGCCGATGACCGCGGCCTTCTGGTTGCGGAAGTGCACGCGCAGGATGCGGTGGGCCATGCGCTGGGTGCGCTCGGCGCCCTTGCCCTGGCTGACCAGTTCACGCAGCTGGATGGGCGTGGAGAACTGCACGCGGGTCTTGCGACCCAGGAACAGGATGGCCAGAAGCTTGCGCAGCCGTCCGGTGACGGCCCAGCTGTCGGCGAACAACAGTTTCCACGGGCTGGTTTCGCGAGCAGGCGACTGGCCCCAATACACGCTGACCGGCACGATCTGCGCTTCGGCCAAGGCATTCTGGCTGACCAGGGTGACCAGGCGCGTCAAGGTCGGCGCGATCACCGGCTTGCTGCGCTGGCCCAGCCAGCGCGACGGTGCGTCGAGGAAGAAGCAGGCCTCCGGTTCCTGATGGCCGTCCATGGACACTTGTGCCAGCGGGCGGGGCAGGGCGTTCTTCAGGCATTCCTGTTCGACCACCATCAGGTCGCTCAGGGACGGTGTCTGCAATACGTAGAACACCGGTTTGCTGCGATCCAGATCCAGCGACAGCGCGGACTGGCCAATGGTTTCGGAGCGAACCCACAGATACAGCAGGCGGCGCAGGGTGCCGACAACCAGACGGCTAAAGGGGAAGCGGGTCATACGAATGTTTGGGTCAAACGAGCAATTGCTCGGGAGGCGCTAGTGTGCCCCATGGCAGGGCGGCGGAAAAGCGTAAAGCGCTGAAACGCAATGACCTTTGACAAGCTTGCGAAGCAGGCGCTGGCGTCTTGCCAGTGTCACTGGGCTGCTTCTATAGTCCGCCGTCGTTTGCAGGCTCGCGTCGCGTCATTCGCCGCGTGAAGGGAGGGTTAAAAAGGCCATGATCGAACTGCGCAATCTGACCAAGCGTTTTGCCCGGCATACGGCGGTCGACGACCTGTCGCTGACCGTACGCCCCGGTGAGGTGCTGGGCTTTCTCGGACCCAACGGGGCCGGCAAGTCCACCACCATGAAGATGCTCACCGGCTTTCTCGCGCCCACTTCGGGCACCGCCCTGATCCAGGGCTTCGATATCCAGACCCAGCCCCGGCAGGCGCAGCAACTGATCGGCTACCTGCCGGAAGGCGCGCCCTGCTATGAAGACATGCGCGTCGGCGCATTCCTGAACTTTATTGCCGAGGTGCGCGGTTATCGGGGCGAGGAAAAGCGTCAGCGGGTGGCTCGCGTGGTCGAGCAACTGGAGCTGGCCGAAGTATTGGGTCAGACCATCGACACCCTGTCCAAGGGCTTCAAACGCCGCGTCGGCCTGGCCCAGGCGATCCTCCACGATCCGCAGGTGCTGATCCTCGACGAGCCCACCGACGGCCTGGATCCCAACCAGAAGCATCAGGTGCGCGAGCTGATTCGCGGGCTGGCCGCGGACAAGATCGTCATCATCTCCACCCACATCCTCGAAGAGGTTGGCGCCCTGTGTACCCGCGCGGTGGTGATCGCCAACGGCCGGCTGGTGGCCGATGGCACGCCGCTGGAGCTGGAGCGCCGCTCGCGTTACCACCAGGCAGTGACCCTGGTCAGCGACGAGGCGCTGGATGCCGAGGCGCTGGGCGCGCTGCCCGGTGTGGCGGCTGTCGAACGCAACGCCCGCGAGCACAGTCTGACGCTGCTGGCCGAGCCGGGGCAGGTGATCTTTCCGCAGGTCAGCGAACTGATCCGCCAGCGTGGCTGGGCCGTGCGCGAGCTGGATGTCGAGCGCGGCCGGCTGGATGAGGTGTTCCGCAACCTGACCCGGGGAGACGCGGCATGAAACCGTTGTCAGTGATCTTTCGCCGCGAGTTGGCCAGTTACTTTTCCACGCCGCTGGCCTATGTGTTTCTGGTGATCTTCCTGGTGCTGTCCGGGGTGTTCACCTTCTACTTGGGCGGCTTCTACGAGCGCAACGAGGCGGATCTGGGCGTGTTCTTCAGCTTCCATCCCTGGCTCTATCTGTTCCTGGTGCCGGCCATCGCCATGCGCTTGTGGGCCGAGGAGCGCAAGTCCGGCACCATCGAGCTGCTGATGACCCTGCCGATCAGTCGCGCCGAAGCGGTGGCCGGCAAGTTTCTCGCCGCCTGGGTATTTGCCGGGCTGGCGCTGCTGCTGACCTTCCCCATGGTGCTGACCGTGAATTACCTGGGTGAGCCGGACAACGGCGTCATTCTCACCGGCTACCTGGGCAGCTGGCTGCTGGCCGGCAGCTACCTGGCGGTGGGTGGTTGCATGTCCGCGCTGGCGCGCAATCAGGTGATCGCCTTCATCCTCGCGGTCAGCGTCTGCTTTCTGTTCATCGTCAGCGGCTTTCCGATGGTGCTCGACCTGTTCAGCGCCTGGGCGCCGCAGGGGCTGGTCGACGCGGTGGCCTCGCTGAGCTTCCTGGTGCGCTTCGACGCCATCAGCAAGGGCGTGATCGACCTGCGTGACCTGCTGTATTTCCTCAGCTTCATCGCCGCCTGGCTGGCCGCCACGGCGGTGGTGATCGATCTGAAGAAGGCGGACTGACCATGAAACGCATCCTGTATTCCGGCCTCGGGCTGTTGCTCATCGCCGTGGCCTTTCTAGCCTTCAATGGCCTGTCCGGCGCGCTGCTGAGCGGCGCGCGCCTGGACCTGACCGAACAGAAGCTCTACACCCTGTCGCCGGGCAGCCGGCAGATTCTCGACGCGCTCGATGAGCCGTTGACCCTGCGGCTGTTTTATTCCGACCAGGCCACCGGGGAGCTGCCGGCGTTGCGCAATCAGGCGCGGCGGGTCGAAGAGTTGCTGCGCACCTACGTGCGCGCCGCCGACGGCAAGCTGAGCCTGCAGGTGATCGACCCCGAGGCGTTCTCCGAACAGGAAGACCAGGCCGCCGAGGCCGGCCTGCAGGCGGTGCCGCTGAATGCCGGCGGCGAGCAGCTCTATTTCGGTCTGGTGGCCAGCAATGCGCGGGGCGATCGGCAGGTCATCCCGTTCTTTGCCCTGGAGCGCGAGGAGTTTCTCGAATATGAGATCAGCCGGCTGATCAACAGCCTGGTGCAGCGCGAGCTGCCGGTGGTCGGTGTGCTGTCCGGCCTGCCGCTCAATGGCGGCTTCGACATGCTGGCCCGTCAACCCACCGCGCCCTGGATGGTCATGGAGGAGATACGCCAGCTGTTTCGCCTGGAAAGCCTGGACAGCGCCACCGAGGAAATTCCGGCGCATGTCTCGGTGCTGATGCTGGTGCATCCCAAGCAGCTGCCGCAGCAGACCCTGTATGCCATCGACCAGTTCGTGCTGCGCGGCGGCAAACTGCTGGCCTTCATCGATCCTTACAGCGAAGCCGATACCGGTAGCGGCTTCCCCGGCGAGGCAGCCTCGCGCGCCTCCAGTCTCGATCCGCTGCTGGCCGCCTGGGGCGTGCATCTGTTGCCCGATCAGGTACTGGCCGACGCCGACTACGGCATGAGCGTGGGCATGGGTGGCGGCCGTCCGGTGCGCCATCCGGCCTGGGTCAGCCTGCCTGCCGAGGCGCTCGACCAAGATGATGTGGTCAGCGCCGATCTGGAAGTGCTCAACCTGGCCAGCGCCGGCCTGCTCGAATCCCTGCCGGATGCCAGCACCCGCTTCACGCCGCTGCTGCGCAGCTCGCCGCTGAGCATGCCGGTGGACGCCAAACGCCTGGGCATACTGGCCAATCCCGAGGAGCTGCTGCACGACCTGCGTCCGGACGGCCAACGCAAGGTACTGGCCGCGCGCGTCGACGGACCGGCGCGCAGCGCCTATCCGGACGGTATCGAAGGCCACCGAGATGGCCTGAAGGATGCCGAGCGCATCGACCTGATCCTGGTCGCCGATACCGATCTGCTCAGTGATCACCTGTGGGTGCAGGTCCAGCAGTTCTTTGGCCAGCGGGTACCGCAACCGTTCGCCGACAACGCCGGTTTCGTCATCAATGCGCTGGATAACCTGGCCGGCTCCCAGGCGCTGATCAGCGTGCGCTCGCGGGGCCGTTACCAGCGTCCGTTCGAGGTGGTGCAGGCGCTGCAGCGGCAGGCGGAAACCCGTTTCCTGGAGCAGGAGCAGCGCCTGCAGCAACGTCTGGCGGACGCCGAGCGGCAACTGGCGCAACTGCAGCGCGGCGCGGATGACGAGATGAGCGCCGAACAGGAGTCGGCGGTGCGCAGCTTCCTCGACGAGAAGCTGCGCATCCGCAAGGAACTGCGCGAGGTGAACTATCGGCTCAATGCCGACATCGAGGCGCTGGGGCGGACGCTGAAGTTCGTCAACATCGCCCTGATGCCGCTGCTGCTCACGCTCGGCGCCCTGGGCCTCTGGTTCTGGCGCCGGCGGCGGGCCTGATGAAAGCCTGGCTGGCGCTGCTCCTGCTGCTGCCGCCGGCGGCGGGCGCCGCGCCCTGGACCGAGGAGCTGGCGGACATCGACGGGCTGGAGCTGCGCCGCGAAGGTCAGCCGCCGGTACGACTGGAACGCCAGGGGCCGCTCTGGGTCCTGGCCGACAAGGCCGGCTACCCAGCCGATCAGGGGCTGGTGCGCACCTTTTTGGCGGCGTTGGCCACGGCGCAGCCGCTGGAGCATGTCGCCGCCGACGCGGTGCCGCGCGACATCCGCATCACCCTGCGCCGTGGCGATGCCGCACCGCGCCGGCTGTACCTGGCCAGCGAGAAAAACCCGGAAGGGCGCCTGCTGTATGCGGGCGACGCGGCCCAGCCCTGGCGAGTGCACGGGCCGTTGCCATTACCGCTGCAGGAACTGAACTGGCTGGATCGTCGGCTGCTTGCAGTGCCGCCCGACAAAGTACGCGAGCTGCAATTGCAGCGGGCCGATGGTTCGCAACTGGTGTTCTTCCGGCATGGCGAGGTGCCGATGCGTCTGGAGCAATTGCCCGGTGCGCAGCCACCGGCGTCGCAGGCACTCGCTGAACTGCTCGCGGTGTTCGCCGACCTGCGCTTCAGCGAGGTGGTGCCGGCCGACCAACTGGCGTTCAGCAAGCGTCCCCGGCTGCGCTTCAGCCTGCGCACCCAGGACGGCGCAAGGGTTGAGGGTGCGGTATATCGTCACAGCAGCTTCCACTGGCTGACGCTCGTTCCCGGCGCCAGCCTGCCCGCCGGGCAGCAGGCGGGGCGGGCGGGTTGGCTGTATCAACTTGAATATTGGCAAGTTTCCTTGCTGGAGCGTGAACTGGCGGCCTACCGCGGGGCTGATCAGGCGTTTCAGCCATAAAGGCATTTGGCTATCCATTCGGCTAACAGGGTCTTTTCAGGGCTGGCGGTTTCTTGAATACTGCCCCCGCGTCCGGTTTGGCGGGTGAGCTTTTTCAGGGGCTGAGCCTCGCCGGCTTCACGGACGCAAGGCCCCTCGATGGATTCAAGGGCGCCACTTCTAATAAAAATTGCTTAGTTGGAGATGTGGTAGAGATGGCTAATCGTGAAGTAGGCACCGTCAAGTGGTTCAATGACGCCAAGGGTTATGGATTCATTCAGCGCGAGGGCGGCGCCGATGTCTTCGTCCATTACCGCGCCATTCGTGGCGAAGGACACCGTTCCCTGACCGAAGGGCAACAGGTCGAGTTCGCCGTGATCCAGGGCCAGAAGGGTCTGCAGGCCGAAGACGTCGCCGCGCTCTGACTCAAAAAAGCCCGCCGAATGGCGGGCTTTTTCATACCGGTAACGCGGTGCCCGCGGGGCGGGAATGTCGTTCCGTCTGCCGTGGCATTTCTGCGTCGGCGGCCGATCGGTCAGCCCGTGCGCCAGACGATCTCTTCCACACCGGTGTCGCTGATCCGCAGCCAGCGGTCGGCATCCGCCTCGCCCTGTTGTTCATCCCAGCTCCCCGGGGAGCAGCGCACTTCCACACCCAGTGCTGCATGGGCCGCCTGCGCGCAGGCCAGATCGTCGTCCCACGGTGTGGCGGCGCTTTTCAGGTACAGGCTGTGCCACTTGCCCACCGCCTGGGGCAACCAGGTCACCTCGATATCACCGCTGCGGCATTTGTAGGTCTGCCCCTTGCGTTGCCAGGACGTGCAGGGACCAACGGCCTGTTCCAGCCAGGCGGTTACGGCCGGATAGTCGGCGTCCCTGAGATAGATCTCGATGTCCGGTTGGCGCATGAAGGGCGGTCCTGATGACGGGCGGAAAGTGGGCGGAGTTTACCTGTTGCGGCGGAATCTGTACCGGGCTGGCCCGTAACGGCAGGAGCGACTTCAGTCGCGAGCTTTTGGGCGCCTGACGAACTGACACGAAAAACTCGCGGGCGAGTCCGCTCCCACGAAAAGCAGCCTAGCGGCGCGTAATCCAGTCATAGCGAATCGACACCGTGACTTCCAGCGGCGTATCCACTACCGCCGCCCGACGCTCGGCCGTGGCGCGCCAGCCGTGGGGCGTCATGGCCAGCAGATCGGCGCGGGCCTGGGCTTGTTCCAGATGCAGCGCATAAGTCAGGGTTTCGCTGTGGGCCAGGGCCATGCCGTCCGGAATCTGCGTGAGGTGCTTGGCGTCGTCGTAAGGCCGCACTTCGTCATACAGCCGGGCGCGCAGCTCCAGCAGGTGATCGCTGGTCGGCCCCATGCGCAGCAGGCCGCCGCCGGGCGCCAGCAGGCGCCGGGCTTCCAGCCAGTCCAGCGGACTGAACACGCTGGCCAGCAGGTCGCAGCTGGCGTCGGCCAGCGGGATGCGGGCCATGCTGGCGACCATCCAGGTCAGTTGCGGCGCCCGCCGGCAGGCGCGCTTGACCGCCTCGCGGGAGATATCCAGCGCGTAGCCATCGGCCTCGGGCAACTGCTCGGCGATCAGCCCGGTGTAGTAGCCCTCGCCGCAGCCGATATCCAGCCAGCGCTGCGGCGCGTAGCCGGCCGCCAGTTGCGCCAGGCGATTGGCCAGCGGCGCGTAATGGCCGGCGTCGAGAAAGCGTCGGCGGGCTTCCACCATCGCCTGGTTGTCGCCCGGGTCACGGCTGTTCTTGTGCTGCACCGGCAGCAGGTTCAGGTAGCCCTGGCGGGCGCGGTCGAAGCGGTGGCCGGCGGGGCAGGCCACGCCGTTGTCGACGCTGTGCAGCACGCCTTGGCAGAGGGGACAGGTCAGCATGTTCAGACCGCCAGCAATTTCACGAGGGTCTGGTAGTAGACCTCGGTGAGCAGGTCCAGATCGCTGGCCAGCACGCGTTCGTCGATCTGGTGGATGGTGGCGTTGACCGGCCCCAGCTCGACCACCTGGGTGCCCAGGGTGGCGATGAAGCGGCCATCCGAGGTGCCGCCGCTGGTGGACGGCGTGGTCTCCTGGCCGGTGATCTCGCGAATGCTCGCCGCCACGGCATCCAGCAGCTCGCCCGGCTGGGTGAGGAACGGCAGGCCGGACAGCGACCAGTCGATGCTCCAGTCCAGGCCGTGCTTGTCGAGGATCGCCGCCACGCGCTGCTTGAGGCCGTCCTCGGTGGATTCGGTGCTGAAGCGGAAGTTGAACACCACCTGCAGCTCGCCGGGGATCACGTTGGTGGCGCCGGTGCCGCCATTGATGTTGGAGATCTGGAAGCTGGTCGGCGGGAAGAAGGTGTTGCCGTCGTCCCAATGCTCGGCAGTCAGCTCGGCCAGCGCCGGCGCCGCCAGATGGATCGGGTTGCGCGCCAGGTGCGGATAGGCCACATGGCCCTGTTTGCCGCGCACCGTCAGTACGGCGCCCAGCGAGCCGCGCCGGCCATTCTTCACCACGTCGCCGAGGCGCTCGGTGCTCGAGGGTTCGCCGACGATGCACCAGTCCAGGCGTTCATTCCGCGCGCGCAGGCGCTCCACCACGGCCTTGGTGCCATGCTCGGCCGGGCCTTCCTCATCGCTGGTGATCAGGAAACTGATCGCGCCCGTGTGGTTCGGATAATCGGCCACGAAGCGTTCGACGGCGATGATCATCGACGCCAGGCTGCCTTTCATATCGGCCGCGCCCCGGCCGCGCAGCATGCCGTCGGCGTCGATCTGCGCCTCGAACGGGCTGAGCTGCCATTTGGCTTCCGGGCCGGTGGGCACCACATCGGTGTGGCCGGCGAAGCACAGCACCGGGCCTTCGCCGCCGCGCCGCGCCCAGAAGTTGTCCACCTCGGCGATACGCATCGGTTCCACGCTGAAGCCACAGGCCGCCAGGCGTCGCATCATCAGTTCCTGGCAGCCTTCGTCCAGCGGCGTGACCGAGGGACGGCGAATCAGCTCGCAGGCGAGCTCCAGGGTAGGGGACAGGGTGCGCATGAGGGCTCCACGGCGGGTCGGAAAGTCGGGGCGCGTATCTTAAAGGAAAGCTCCGCGTTGCCGTCAGCCCTCGGTGGCCAGTGTTTCCGCCCGCTCGCGGGCCGGCAGCGAGGAGAGCAGGGCCATGATCAGCGCCGCCAGGTAGGGCAGCGACTGCACCAGCAGCACCAGCACCCAGAAGTACAGGTCGCCGCCCGGGTTGTCCTCGGTGAGCAGCAGGCCCGCCGCCGCGCCCCACAGCAGCAGCATGACGAACACCTCCTCGCGCGCCTCGGCCAGCGCCTTGAACAGGCCGGAGCGGCTGGCCAGCTTGGGGGTGCGGAAGAAGGGAATGCTGCGGGTGACGAAGCCGAACAGCACCGCCTTGGCGATGGTGTAGGACAGCGCCAGCCCGGCCACCGCCGCGTACAGCGCATCGATGAGGCCCACGCCGACGGCGCGGCGGTACAGGTAGAGCATCTTGCCCACCTTGAAGACGAACAGCGCCAGGGGCGGCAGGGCGAAGATCAGCAGCGGCGGATCGACGCGCTGCGGCACGATGATCATCGCCGCCGACCACAGCAGCGCGCCCACGGTGAAGAAGATGTTCAGCCCGTCGGCGATCCAGGGTAGCCAGCCGGCGAGGAAGTGGTAGCGCTGGCCGGGCGTCAGCTGGCAGTCCTTGCCGAGCAGCAGGCAGCGGGCGTGGTGCTTCATGATCTGGATGGCGCCATAGGCCCAGCGGAAGCGCTGCTTCTTGAAGTCGCTGAAGGTGTCCGGCATCAGCCCCCGGCCGAAGCTCTGTTCGGAATAGCCGGCCGACCAGCCCTGCTCGAAGACGCGCAGGCCCAGCTCGGCATCCTCGGTGATGCACCAGTCGGCCCAGCCCAGCTCGTCGAGTACGCTGCGCCGCGTCATGGTCATGGTGCCGTGCTGGATGATGGCGTCGCGCTCGTTGCGGGTCACCATGCCGATGTGGAAGAAACCCTTGTACTCGGCGTAGCACAGGCGCTTGAAGGCGCTTTCCTCGCCGTCGCGAAAATCCTGCGGCGACTGCACCACGGCGATCTTCGGGTCGGCGAAGTGCGGCACCATGTGCCGCAGCCAGTTCGGCGACACGCAGTAGTCTGCGTCGATCACCGCGATCACCTCGGCATCCGGTGCGGTGTGCGGCAGCACCCAGTTCAGCGCGCCGCCCTTGAAGCCCTCCAGCGGCGCCACATGGAAGAAGCGAAAGCGCGGGCCGAGCCGCTCGCAGTGCTCGCGCACCGGCTGCCACACGGCGGGATCCCGGGTGTTGTTGTCGATCACCAGCACTTCGAAATCGGGGTAGTCCAGGCGGGCCAGCGCATCCAGGGTGCGCTTGAGCATCTCCGGTGGCTCGTTGTAGCAGGGCACGTGCACGGACACCTTCGGCCGGAAGGCATCGTCCCGGGTGACCGGCGGGAAGGGGCGCCGCCGGCGGCTCAGCCAGACACTCTCGGCCAGTTCGTGGGCCTCGGTGAGCAGCACGATGAACACGCCCAGGGCGCCCACGCCGAGCAGCGCGCCCACCGCCAGGGTGAACCAGGTGGCGTATTGCAGGCTGTAGTCGTAGGCCATCCATACCAGCAGCGAGCCGAAGGCGAAGGCCACCACGGCGAGGAACGCGCGGCCATTGGCGCGCAGATTGCTGCCATCGATCAGCAGCAGAACCAGCGCCAGTACGGCCAGAATGGCGGAGCCGATGGCCAGTAGGCGCCACTGCGGGATGGCGATCACCGGTCCGCTGAAGGCGAATTTGGGCTGGCGCTCCAGGTTCCATACGCCCCAGTAGGCACCCACCGAGCCTTCGTCATCCATCTTCCACGGCTGATCGAAGGCTTCGATGATGAAATAGTTGTAACCGCGCACATTCAGGGCGTTAACCAAGGTGCGCAGGTAGATGGCCTGATCCGCCGGGCTGGCTTCCGCCGGGCCGCGTGCGCGGCCATTGCTGGGCCAGCCCACCTCGGAAAGCAGCAGCGGCTTGCCGGGGAACTGCTTTTTCAGGTCCTGCACGCGCTCCAGCACGAAAGCGGTGGCGTGCTGGCGCGGGATGAACTCCCAGTAGGGCAGGATGTGCGCGGCGATCAGATCCACCTCGCGGGCCAGTTCCGGGAACTCCTGCCAGATGTGCCACTGCTCGGAGGTGGAGACCGGCACCTTGACCGCCTCGCGCACGCGGCGGATGTAGGTGATCAGCGCCTCGGGCTCGATCTCGCCCCGGTACAGGGCTTCATTGCCGACCAGCACGCGCACGATGCTGCGCGACTGGTTGGCCAGTTCGATGGCGCGGGCGATTTCCCGCTCGTTGCGCTCGATGTCCGGGCTGATCCACACCCCGAGTGTCACGCGCAGGCCGAACTCCTCGGCCAGGCGCGGAATGTCAGCCTGGCTGCCTTCCACGGAATAGGTGCGGATGTTGTTGGTCTGGATGCTGACCAGTTGCAGGTCGCCACGGATGTCCTCGTCGCTGGGGTAGCGGTTGTCGCGCGGGTCCTGGCCGGGGCGGAACGGCGAAAAGGAATAGCCGCCCACCTGCTCGGGCCAGTTGGGCGCGGCCATGGGACGGTTGATCAGCGCCCAGGCGCCGATGGACAGCGCGGCGATGGCGATCACGATGACCAGGGTCAGCAGCGGTCTGGCGGGAACGGTCATGCGTGGGCCTCCGTGGCCGGGTGCGGATGAGCATTGGGCTGTTGGGGCACGGCGTAAGTTCGTTGTCCACGGGATCCGCTGCGAGGTCAGGTTCCTTGTGTGGGGCCGGGTTCATCCCGGCCGACTGGGTATGCCATGCACACGGAGCCAGACGGACACTCCGCCGGCCGGCGTAAAGCCGGCCCCACAGCTTTCGCGCAGTGGGCGCACTTCATTACTCCGCCGAAGGCGCGGATAATGCCGGCCCGTTCGTGAGGTACGGCAATGAGTAGCGAAGATCAGCGTTTCGGCGGCATCGCCCGCCTGTATGGCCGTGACGGCCTGGACCGCCTACGGGCGGCGCATGTGGCGGTGGTGGGCATCGGCGGGGTCGGTTCCTGGGCGGCCGAGGCCCTGGCGCGCAGCGGCGTGGGCGAGATCTCGCTGTTCGACCTGGACGATGTCTGCGTCACCAACACCAACCGCCAGTTGCACGCGCTGGACGGCACCGTCGGTAAGCCCAAGGTCGAGGTGATGGCCGCGCGCATCCGCGCCATCAATCCGGCCTGCCAGGTGCATGCCGTGGCCGACTTCGTTACCCGCGAGACGATGGCCGAGTACGTCACCGAGCAGCTGGATTTTGTCATCGACTGCATCGACAGCGTGCCGGCCAAGACCGCGCTGATCGCCTGGTGCAAGCGGCGCAAGATCGGCATCGTCACCACCGGCGGGGCGGGTGGGCAGGTTGATCCGACGCAGATCCAGATCGCCGACCTGAACAAGACCTTCAACGACCCGCTGGCCGCCAAGGTGCGCTCACTGTTGCGCCGCGACTACGGCTTCTCGCGCACGCCGGGCCGGCATTACAGCGTGCCCTGCGTGTTCTCCACCGAACAGCTGCGCTATCCCAAGCCGGACGGCGGGGTGTGCCAGAGCAAGAGCTTCGTGGGCGAAGGCGTGAAGCTGGACTGCGCCGGCGGTTTCGGTGCGGTGATGATGGTCACCGCCAGCTTCGGCATGGTCGCGGCGGCCAAGGCGGTGGAGAAACTGGTGGCCGGCGCACGCCGGCCGGCGGAGCGGGGGTAAAACGCACACCTTGTGGGGCCGGTTTTATACCGGCCGGCGGAGGTGGGTGCGGCATCGCTGGGCCGGCTGGCGCCGGCCTTTGGCCGGGATAAACCCGGCCCCCACACAGGCTGTGTGGAAACTCCCGCTCAATTCCAAGGTTCGCGTTACTACGCGAAATGTGCGGAACTTTTCCGGTTTGGCCTGCCTGGAATTCACGACAATGTGCGGAATTTGTGCATTTTCTGACCAGACCTCATTTCCGAAAACGTTTTCACACAGCCTGCCACAGCGTCGTCACCTCGTGTCGGGCGTCAGCGGTGTTCTGGCCGCCAGTGCATGGGCCCGGCGGCAACGGCGTTGTCCGCCTTACGCGACCAGTTCCCGCATGCGTTGCAACACCGCATTCATGCCGTTGCTGCGCGACGGCGACAGTTGCCTGGACAGCCCCAGTTGGCCGAACCAGTCCGCCACGTCGAGCTGTGTCAGCTCCTCGCCGCCGAGGCCATCGACCCGCGCCAGCAACACCGCCAGCAAGCCGCGCAATAGTCGGGCGTCGCTGTACGCCGTGAAGCGCCAGCGATCCTCGCGCCGTTCGGCCAGCAACCAGACGTTGCTTTCGCAGCCCTGTACCAGATTGGCCGGCACGCGCTGCGCCTCACTCAGTGGCTCCAGCCGCTCGCCCCATTGCATCAGCAGGCGGGCGCGCTGTTCCCAGCCGGGACAGCCGGCGAAGGCAGCCAAAGCCTCCTGCGCCGACGCAGGAAGACTCATCGCAGAATCTCCAGCGCCTGATCCAGGGCGCTGAAGAAGCGGCTCAGGTCATCGCCATCGTTGTACAGCCCCAGCGACACGCGAATGGCGCCCGGCACGCCGAGGCGCTGCATCAGCGGCATGGCGCAGTGGTTGCCGCCGCGTACGGCGATGCCCTGTTCGCCGAGCAGTTGGGCCAGATCGGCATGGTGCACGTCATCCACCACGAAACTGGCCAGCGCCGCCTGGGGTTCGCCGAGCAGACGCACGCCGCTGCGGACCGACAGGCCGGCGACCAGCTGTTGCAGCAGCGCTTGCTCATGCCCGCGCACGGCCTGGGCATCCAGGCCGGCCAGGTAATCCAGCGTGGCGCTCAGGCCGATTACGCCGGCAATCGGCGGGGTGCCGGCTTCCAGGCCCATGGGCGCGGCGTGGAAGTCGGCGCTGTGAAAGTCCGCGCGGCGCACCATCTCGCCGCCGAACTGCCAGTGGCGCAGTTGGTTCAGGCTATCGGCGCGCCCGTAGAGCACGCCGACACCGTCCGGTCCGTAGAGTTTGTGGGCGGAAAAGGCGTAGAAATCGCAGCCCAGCGCCTGCAGGTCGTGGCGGCCGTGCACGCTGGCCTGGGCGCCATCCACTACGGTGATCGCACCCTGTTCGCGGGCCAGGCGCAGCAGTGCATCCACCGGTTGCCAGCGGCCCAGCACGTTGGACAGCTGGCTGACTGCCAGGATGCGGGTGCGCGGGCCGATCAGCCGAGCGGCGGCCTCCAGTTCGATTTCGCCTCGGGCATCCAGTGGCAGGATCACCAGCCGCGCCTGGCAGCGCTGCGCCAATTGCTGCCAGGGCAGCAGGTTGGCATGGTGTTCCAGGGCGCTGATGACGATTTCATCGCCCGGGGTAATCTGCGGTTCCAGGCCGTAGGCCAGCAGGTTCAGCGCCTCGGTGGTGCCGCGCGTGAAGACGATCTGGCTCGGGCTGGCGGCGTTCAGCCAGTGCGCGAGCCGCTGCCGGGCGGCTTCGTACAGGCGGGTGACCCGCTCGGCCGGCGGATGCTGGGCGCGATGCACGTTGGCCACGCCGCTGGTGTAGTAGCCGGTCAGTGCATCGATCAGCGCTTGCGGCTTCTGGGCGGTGGCGGCGCTGTCCAGATAGGTCTGGCCCTGGGCTTCGAACAGCGCCAGGGCCGGAAAATCGGCGCGCCACGGGGATTTCAGAACCATACGAACAACCTCAGGCGGCGAGCCGTACGTCGCGGTTGGCGGTCAATTGTGCGCGTGCAGCGTTTCGTTCAGCTCAATGGCGCTTTTGTTGGTCTTGCATTCGACCGCGCCGGTCTGGGAATTGCGGCGGAACAGCAGGTCCGGCTGGCCGGCCAGCTCGCGAGCCTTGACCACCTTGGCCAGGCTGTTTTGCTCGTCGAGCAATGCCACCTTGGTGCCGGCGGTGATGTACAGGCCGGACTCCACGGTGTTGCGGTCGCCCAGCGGAATGCCGATGCCGGCGTTGGCGCCGATCAGGCAGCCTTCGCCGACGCTGAGGACGATGTTGCCGCCGCCGGACAGGGTGCCCATGGTCGAGCAGCCGCCGCCCAGGTCCGAACCCTTGCCGACGAACACGCCGGCGGAGATGCGCCCTTCGACCATGCCCGGGCCGGCGGTGCCGGCGTTGAAGTTGACGAAGCCCTCGTGCATCACGGTGGTGCCCTCGCCAATGTAGGCGCCCAGGCGAATGCGCGCGCTGTCGGCGATGCGCACGCCGCTGGGCACCACGTAGTCGGTCATCTTCGGGAACTTGTCCACCGAGAAGACTTCCAGCAGGCGGCCCTTGAGGCGCGCTTCGAGCTGACATTCGGCCAGTTCGGCCAGGTCGACGGCGCCTTCGCTGGTCCAGGCCACGTTCGGCAACAGCGGGAAGATGCCGGTCAGATCCAGGCCGTGCGGCTTGACCAGGCGATGCGACAGCAGGTGCAGCTTCAGGTACGCCTCGGGCGTGGAGCTCAGCGCGGCGTCTTCCGCCAGCAGAGTGGCTACCAGCGGCTTCTGGCTTTCGGCCAGGCGCACCAGCAGGGCGGCCTGCACGGCATCGATGCCCTTGAGGGCCAGGGCGAGATCGGCGGCCTTGTCCTTGGTGATGGCGATGGCCTGGTTGCCGCCGGTGTAATCCAGCAGCGGCAGCACGGCGGTCAGTACCTCAATGGACGGCTTGAGCAACGGCTGGGCGTAGAAGACTTCCAGCCAGGCGCCCTGACGATTCTGGGTTCCGACCCCGAAGGCCAGGCTGAAGAGGGAGGTGGTCATGGTCGGTATTCCTTGGGTCGTCAGGTGTAGAAGAGAGATCAGCCGATGGCTTCGCGGTACAGGTCGGGCTTGAAACCGATCAGGGTGCGATTGCCCAGATCCAGCACCGGGCGCTTGATCATCGACGGCTGGGCCAGCATCAGTGCGATGGCCTTGTTCTCGTCCAGATCGGTCTTCTGGCTCTCGTCGAGCTTGCGGAAGGTGGTGCCCGCGCGGTTCAGCACGGTCTGCCAGCCGTG
>DATJDB010000197.1:0-9546 GCA_035497635.1 Pseudomonas sp.
CATCTGCGCCTGCACAGCCAGCCGGGGCAGGGCGCCTGCTTCGAGGTGCTGTTTCCCGGCATGGACGGCCAGCACGCCGTCTCGCCGACTCGGGCCGAGGGCAGCGAAGCGCCCAGCGGCGGGCTGTGCGGGCGCGTCGGCGTCGTGGATGACGATCCGCTGGTGGGCGAGTACCTGGAGGATTGCCTGAGGCACTGGGGATTGGCGGTAACGGTCTGGAATGATGCCGAACAGGCCTGCGCGGTCTTGCTGGCCACGCCACGGGCCTGGGACGCGCTGATTCTCGACCAGAGCATGCCGCGTCTCTCCGGTCTGGCACTGGCCGAGCAGGTTCTGGCGCTGCACCCGCAACTGCCCATCGCATTGCACACCGGCTTCAGCGACCCGGGCGACGAAAGCGCGGCGCGGCGCCTCGGTATCAGCCTGCTGCACAAGCCGCTGGATGCCGCGGCCCTACACCAGTGGCTGAACAGCCATCTGCCGGGCTGAAACCTTTCGGCAACACACCCGCAGCAGTCCGACATCGGCGTGATACGCAGGGCACGAATACTGGCCTCGACTGCCACATTGGGCAGTCGTCACGCGGAGGTCGCCCCATGCAACGCTCATCCTTCAACCGCGCCATTCACTGGCTGCGCGGCTACTTCGAATCCGACCGGTCGTTCTTCATCTACCTGGCCGAAAGCCAGGCTCACGCGTGCTGATGCCGGAGGTTCCGATGAAACGCCTTGCGATCTTTGTCTACGGCATCGCCAGCTATGCCGTGTTCTTCGCCACCTTCCTGTATGCCATCGCCTTCATTGGCAACCTGCCGGGCATTCCCCGCAGCATCGATGGCGCGCCGCTGTTGCCCGCCCCGCAGGCGCTGGCCATCGACCTGTTACTGCTGACCCTGTTTGCCGTGCAGCACAGCCTGATGGCGCGGCCGGCATTCAAGGCGCTGTGGACGCGGATCATCCCGGCCAGCGCCGAGCGCAGCACCTATGTGCTGTTCTCCAGCCTGGCGCTAATGCTGCTGTTCCGCTTCTGGCAGCCCCTCGGCGGGCAGGTCTGGTCGCTGCAGAGCACCGCCGGCCAGGTGCTGATGTACGCCGGCTTCGCCTTCGGCTGGGCGCTGGTGCTGTACAGCACCTTCCTGATCAACCACTTCGACCTGTTCGGCCTGCGCCAGGTCTGGCTGCAGCTGCGCGGCCAACCTTACAGTCCGCTGCCGTTCAAGACCCCGGGCGCCTATCGGCTGGTGCGGCATCCGCTGTACGTGGGCTGGTTCTTCGCCATCTGGTGCACGCCGCAGATGGGTGTCACCCATATGCTGTTCGCGCTGGTGACGGCGGCCTACATCCTGGCGGCGATCAGTTTCGAGGAACACGACCTGCTCGCCGAGCACCCGGAATACGCGGATTACCGGCGCCGCGTACCCATGCTGCTGCCCCGGCTGCACTCGACCCCGGAGCCGGTCGATGAGGCGATCTGAACTCGCCAGAAACGACAAGGGCGCCATCAGGCGCCCTTGTCGTATTCGACCGGTCAGTGTTCCGCCGGCCGATCGCGGGTCTTGAGCAGCGAGAGGATCACGCCGCCGGCCAGCAGGCCAAGGGTCACGCTCAGCGACAGCAGCGCAGGCACTTTGCCGATGAAACCGTGGGCGAAGATCTTGCCGCCGATGAAAATCAGCACCAGCGCCAGGGCGTACTTGAGGTACACGAAACGGTGCATCAACGCCGCCAGGGCGAAGTACAGCGAACGCAGGCCGAGGATGGCGAAGATGTTCGAGGTGTAGACGATGAACGGGTCCTGGGTGATGGCGAACACCGCCGGCACACTGTCTACGGCAAACACCAGGTCGGCCAGCTCGATCAGCACCAGGCACAGGAACAGCGGCGTGGCGTAGAGCAGGGCGGTGTCGACGCCGGCCGGCTTGAGGCGCACGAAGAAGTGGCCTTCATGTAGCGTGTCGGTCATGCGGATGTGGCGGCGCACGAAGCGAACCATGCGGTTGTTTGCCAGGTCCGGGTGTTCCTCTTCTTCCTTCTGGAAGAGCATCTTCACCCCGGAAAGCAGCAGGAAGGCGCCGAACAGGTAGAGCACCCATTCGAATTCCTTCACCAGGGCGGTACCCAGGCCGATCATGATGGCGCGCAGCACGATCACGCCGATGATTCCCCAGAACAGCACCCTGTGCTGGTAGCGGCGCGGAATGCCGAAGGCGCCGAAGATCATCGCCATCACGAACACGTTGTCCATGGACAACGATTGCTCGACCAGAAAGCCGGTGTAGAACTCCAGCGCGCTCTGCGCGCCGAGCTCGAACCAGACCCAGGCGCCGAACAGCACGCCCACGCTGAAATAGCCGCTGTACAACAGCAGGCTTTCACGCATTTCGATTTCGCGATCGTCGCGGTGCAGCACCCCGAGATCGAGGATCAGCAGCGCAAGCACAATGGCCAGGAAACCCAGCCAGAACCAGGCGGGAGTCCCCAGGAAGGGGGTCGTAAAAAACTCGAACGGATGCATCGGCAGGCCCTCTCGCATCGGATTTTCGGAAACAGATGACTCCGACATCACGGTGGGAAAAGCCACCGCCAGAGGGGCCCGGCGTCACTGCGCGCAATAGGCTATGTGTGCTTGTACCGCAATGCAACGATCAGTTTTCAGCGAATCCAGACTTCCACGCGGCGGTTGCGGATTCGACCGGACTCGGCCTGATTGCTGGCCACCGGCAGATCGTCGCCAATTCCTAGCACCTGCAGGCGCGAAACGCCCAGGCGGGTCAGCGCGCGGCGCACGGTTTCTCCCCGCAGGCGCGACAGCAGGCGGGCGCGACTCGGGTCGCTCTTGGCATCACCGAAACCCACCAGCACCAGTTCGGCCTCATTCCCGGCCAGGTAGTCGCGCACGCGCTGCAGGTCGCGCAGCGCCTTGTTGTCCAGTTGCGCGCTGCCTTCCTGAAAACGGAAGTTCACCGACAGGCGCTGGGCGCTGCGTGCCAGGTCGCGGTAATCCGCCGGCATCTGCGCATCGGCCTCGACCGGAATGGCGCGCAGACTCTGGGCGATAAACCCGACCTGCTCGACGATGCGCTGCCCTTCCTGGCTCTGGGCGTAATCGATCAGCGCCTGCGCCCAGGGATTGGCATCGCCCGGGGCGCGATACAGGAACAGTCGGCGCGCCAGCGGATAGTCCTCGGTAGCGCTGCTGTCGGGGCTGGGCAGCAGCGCCTGGGCGCCGCCGGAGGAGATCGCCAGGGCACGGGTGTTGCCGACCGAAGCCAGACCGACAAAGCCGATACCCTGCGGATCGCTCATCACCGCCTCGCTCAGCCGATCATTGGATTCGAAGCGTTGCGCCTCGGCCAGCGACGCGCCCTGTGGCGCCAGCACCAGTTCCTTGAAGGTATCGAAGGTGCCGGACTGGTCATCGCGGGCGTACAGCCGCACCGGGGCGTCCCGGCCACCCAGTTCCCGCCAGTTGCGTACCGTCCCGGAAAACAGCGCGGCCAGTTGCTCGACCGTCAGGGTGCGCACGGCATTGCTCGGGTGAACGATGATGGCCAGCCCATCGATGGCGATGACCTGTTCGGACGCGGCCGAGCGTAGGTCGCCCCGCTTGGCCAGGGCATTCACTTCGTTGTCCTTCACCGGCCGCGATGAGGCGGCCAGCTCGGCACCGCCGTCGCGCAGCGCCCGAAACCCGGTACTAGAACCATGGGCGGCAATGCTCATCTGGACCCGCCGGCCATCCGGCTGCCGGGCCTGCACGATCATTTCGTTTTCTGCACGCCCGGGCTGGCGCTCGATGGCCTCGAAACCCTGCTGGCCAAGCAAACCTTCAACCAGCGCCGGCGCCAGGGCGGCGCCGATGGTATTGGAACCCTGAATGCGCAACAGGTCGTCAGGCGAAGTGGCGGCGCTGACGGCGTGCAGCGCGCAACCGGACAGAAAGGAAACGGCAAACAAGGCACGCAACAACGTCATGCGGCGACTCCGGCAGGATGATGCCGCGCAAGGCTAGAGTCGCCGCATGACGGTTAGGTTACAGCGCGCCGCTTAGCGCCTGTCAGGCGATTTCCAGCCAGATCGGTGCATGGTCGGAGGGCTTTTCCATGCCGCGCAGGTCGTAGTCCACGCCGGCGTCCTTGAAGCGGCTCTGCAGGGCCTGCGAGGCCATGATCAGGTCGATGCGCAGCCCGCGCCGGGGCTCATCCTCGAAACCGCGGCTGCGGTAGTCGAACCAACTGAAACGGTCGTTCACCTCGGGGTGCAGCTGGCGGAAGCTGTCCACCAGTCCCCAGGCCTTCAGGCGCTCCAGCCACTCGCGCTCCTCGGGCAGGAAGCTGCATTTGCCGGTGCGCAGCCAGCGCTTGGCGTTCTGCTCGCCGATACCGATATCACAGTCCTGGGGCGAGATATTGAAATCACCCATCACCACCAACGGCTGATCGGCACGGAACTGCTCTTCCAGCAGCCGCTGCAGATCGCCGTAGAAGCGGGTCTTGGCAGGAAATTTAACCGGGTGGTCACGGCTCTCGCCCTGGGGAAAGTAGCCATTGAGCACCTGCATGATCTGCCCATCGGGCATCGCGAAGCTGGCGCCGATCAGGCGGCGCTGCGATTCCTCGCCATCCCAGGGAAAACCCTTGAACACCGTCAGCGGTTCCTGGCGCGACAGCAGGGCCACGCCGTAATGGCTCTTCTGGCCGTGGTAATGCACGTGGTAGCCCAGCGCCTCGACCATCTCCAGCGGGAACTGCTCGTCGGACACCTTGGTCTCCTGCAAGCCGATGACGTCGGGCTGATGCTTCTCGATCAGCGCCGCGAGCTGGTGAGGCCGGGCGCGCAGACCATTGATGTTGAACGAAACGAACTTCATGACAGCGAGCCCCGAGGGAAAAACGCGATGCTAGCCCAAGCCGCACAATGGCAGCCACCCGGTCCGCCTGCCAGAATCGCAGCAGGACTGACCCACGACGGAGAACGCCGGATGCCCGCCAGCCATGCCCCCCAACCCGCCGAGGTCTGCCTGCTGGACAGCAGCTACGGCCCGGAAGCCGCGTCGCTGCTGTTTCGTGCCTATCGCGCGGACCCCACCTTTCGCTGGTTGATGGATGCCGACCGGCCAGGATACGACCACCGCCTGCGTACCACCTTGCGTGAGCTGTTGCGCAACCATATTGCCGAACAGCGCCCGGCGCTGGGGCTGGTGCAGAACGATCGTCTGATTGGCATAGCGCTGGTTTCTCCGCCGGAGCGACGTCTGGAAGTAACGGAAAGCTGGGGCTGGCGGCTGCGCATGCTGCTCGGCGCGGGACGTCGCGCCACCCGCCGTTACCTGCAGTTCCATGAGTCGGTGATGGCCTGCGTGCCACCCGGCCCGCATCACCTGCTGCCACTGCTGGCCGTGCTGCCCGAATACCAGGGCCAGCGCTACGGCGAACAATTGCTGGGCGCGCTGCATGACTGGTGCGCCGACGATAGTCAATCACACGGCATCGTCCTGGATACCGGCAATCTGCATTACCTGGAGTTCTATCGACGCAACGGTTACCAGGATATTGGCGAGGTCGCCATCGGCCCGGTGCGCGAACATGTATTCTTCCACCCCAACCCTCAACCTCTGGCTGGCGTCTCCGGATAGCACGGCTGATCTTTCGCGGAGAAGGCGACCCCCGTGTTCCGACGGTCCACGAGAATACGGCGCGGAGCCGTATTGAGTCTGCTGCTGTGCCTGCTGGCTGGGCCGGCGCTGGCCCAGTTGCGCGTGCGCATCGTGCCTGAAAACCCCGATCTGAAGGAAAACGTCGACGGTTATATCGGCGAACTGGACGGCAAGAGTCGGGAGGAGTTGCTGCGCCTGAGCCGCATCGCCAGCGCCCAGGCCCGTCAGGCCGCCGAGGCGCTCGGTTATTACCGCGCCGAAATCGATACCGAGGTGAGCACTTCCGCCACGCCACGCCTGACCGTGCGTATCGCTGCCGGCGAGCCGGTGCGCCTACGCAACGTAACGGTGCGCATCGAAGGGCCGGCGGCCTCGCAGCGCGACTTCGAGGTGCCCGACCTCGAACGGCTGCGCCCTGGCCGGGTACTCAACCACGGCGATTACGAGGCGGTGAAGGGACGCATCGAAAGCCAGGCCTCGCGCTACGGCTACTTTGCCGGGCGCTTCGAGCAACAGCGCATCCAGGTGGATCCGGTCGCCGGCCATGCGGACATCGAACTGATTTTCCAGAGCGGCGAGCGCCACCGATTCGGCGAAATCGCTTTCACGGGCAAGCACCCCTTCGAGGACCAATTGCTGCGCCGCATGCTGCCGTTCGAATCGGGAACGCCCTACGACAGCGAACTGATCGCCGAGCTGCACCAGAACCTGCAGGGCAGCGGCTACTTCGAAAGCATCCGGGTGGACGCCGCGCCCAGTCTGGCGCAGGCCGGTGAAATTCCGGTGGATGTGCGCCTGGATACCCGTAAGCCACGCACCTTCGGCGTCGGCCTGGGCTATTCCACCGACGTCGGTCCGCGCGGACGCTTCGAATGGACTCGCCATTGGCGCAACCCCCAGGGTCACAGCTACGGCATCGACACCGAGTGGTCCGCGCCCCGGCAGAATGTCGGCCTCTGGTACGACATGCCGGGCGACAAGCCACTGACTGACAAGCTGCGTCTGGCCAGCGGCTATCAATACGAGGAGCTGGCCGATACGGACAGCCTCAGCCGTCTGTTTACCATCGGTCCGGAGTGGCACAGCCTGCGCCCCAACGGCTGGCAGCGCGTACTGTCGCTCAAGTGGCAGCACGAGGAATACCGCCTGGGGGACGACGAAGGCATCAGTACTCTGTTGATGCCGGGCATCGGCTACTCCTATCTCAAGAGCGACAACCGCCTCGATCCCAATCGCGGCTACCGCGTGCAGTTTGAGCTGGCCGGCGCCCAGAAAGGCCTGGGTTCGGATGCCAGCGTGCTGCATGGCGAGGTCAGCCTGCGTGGATTGATTACCCTGGCCGACCGGCATCGCTTTCTCGGCCGGGTGCAGGTGGGTGGCACTGAAACCGACGACTATTCCTCGGTGCCGCCCTCGCTGCGCTTCTTTGCCGGTGGTGACCAGAGCGTGCGCGGCTACGACTATCAAAGCCTGTCGCCGACCAACTCCCAGGGCGACCGCGTCGGTGGCCGTTACATGCTGGCGGTCAGTGGCGAATATCAATTTTCCCTGACGCCGACCTGGCGCCTGGCGACGTTTGCCGATCACGGCAACGCCTTCAACTCGCTGGAAATCCCCTCGCTGAAGAGCGGCGTAGGCTTCGGCGTGCGCTGGGTCTCACCGGTGGGTCCGCTGCGTCTGGATCTGGCGCATCCGCTGGACGGCACGGGCGGCGTGCGCCTGCACTTCTCAATGGGTCCCGAATTGTGAGTCGCGCGGTCAAAGGGAGCCTGCTGGCTCTGCTGATGCTTGTTTTGCTGCTGGTGCTGACGTTCGCCGTGGCGCTGGGTACCGGCGCCGGCAGTCGCTGGCTACTGGGCAACGTGCCTGGCCTGCAGGTACAGGGTTTTGAAGGCCGCCTGGCCGGCAGCTGGCGTGCGGATCGCCTGGAATGGCAGCAGGGCAACCAGCGCGTCACGCTGGTTTCGCCGTCGTTGGACTGGTCGGTTCGCTGCCTGCTGCAACTGCGTCTGTGCATCAAGCACCTCGGTGTGGACGACGTCCAGCTGGTGTTTCCATCCTCCGCCGAGGAAACCCCCGGCGAAGCGCAAACTATCCAGTTACCGGCGCTGGATCTGCCCCTGCGCATCGAATTGCGCCAGGCGGCCATCGGCCATCTGTCGCTCAACGGCAGCGAACTGCTGCATGACCTGCAACTGAACGCCCACTGGAACGAACAGGGACTGCGCATCGAGACACTGCGCGTGGAGCAGGGCGATTCGCTGCGGCTGGTCGCTTCCGGCCAGTTGGAGCCGAGCGGACAGTGGCCACTGCAGCTCAACGGCAACCTGATCCTGCCGGCCCCGGACGACCGGCCCTGGGCGCTGGCGTTGCAGGCCGAAGGCGAACTGCAACGCACGCTGCGCCTGGTCATCGACAGCGGCGGCTACCTGGCGGGCCGTCTGGAAGGCAGCGTGCAGCCGTTGCAGCCCAACCTGCCGGCCAGCCTGTTGCTGAGCGCTACGGGCTTCAAGGCCAGCGGCGCACTGCCCGATACGCTGACCCTCAACCACCTGCGTCTGCAGGCCGAAGGCGATCTGCAGGCCGGCTACCGCATCAGCGGCGGGGCGCAACTGGCGGCCGAGGAACGGCCGATCGCAGTTGCCCTGCAAGGACGGGTGACTGCAGCAGAGGCGCAGATCGAGCAACTGCGCCTGGACGCCGGCAACGAACAATCCGTTCAGCTGAACGGCACGCTCGGCTGGCGCGAGGCGCTGAGCGCCGAGGCGCAGCTGCAATGGCGCGATTTTCCCTGGCTGCGCCTGTACCCGATGGAACCCCCGCCGGTGACCCCGCGCCGGCTGGACGCGCAGATCAGCTATCTGGACGGCGGTTATCTGGGCCATTTCAGTGGTGACCTGGACGGCCCGGCGGGGCCGTTCAGCCTGTCCAGCCCGGTCAGCGGCAACCTGGGGGAAGTACACCTGCCGTCGCTGCGTTTGGACGCCGGACAGGGCCGCGCCGAAGGCCAGCTCAGCCTTGGCTTCGCCGACGCCATCCGCTGGAATACCCGCCTCGTACTGTCCGCGCTCAACCCGGCCTACTGGGTGGCCGATCTGCCGGGCAATCTCGCCGGCACACTGGTCAGCCAGGGGGCGCTCAAGGATGAAAACCTGGAAGCCCAGGCCGATCTGCAACTGCGCGGCGAACTGCGCGGCCTGCCGGCAGACCTGGTGCTGGACGGCCGGGTGGAAGGGCAACGCTGGGTATTGCCACAGCTGAACGTGCAACTGGGTGACAACCGTATCCAGGGCCGCGGCCTGCTGAGCAGCGAACTGGCCGCCGAGCTGGAGCTGGCCCTGCCGCGCCTCGACCAGCTGTGGCCGGATCTGCAGGGTGCCGTACAGGGACGGCTGGACCTGAGCGGCACCCGGGAACAGCCGCGTGGGGTACTTGACCTTGCAGGCCGCCGGCTCGCGTATGGCGACTCCCGCATCGCCACCCTGAACATCCAGGGCAACCTGGTGGAGCAGCACCAGGCACGCCTCGCCCTGATTGCCGAGGGACTGCAGACCGGCGACACCGACTGGGGCCGCCTGACGCTCACCGGACATGGCGATCTCGACACCCAGGCCGTGGCATTGCAACTGAGCGGCGATTTGCTGGAGGCCGAACTGGGCCTGGCGGGGCACTTGGAACAGGGCGATGCCGGCTGGCACTGGCAAGGCCGGCTGGAGGAAGCACGTCTGGCTGCCGAGGAACAGCGCTGGCAGCTGCAGGCGCCGGCGGTGCTGGAGCGTTTTGCCGACGGGCGTCTGGTACTTGGGCCGCAATGCTGGCGTTCGGGTGACGCCAGCCTGTGCGGGGAGGGCGAACAGCGGCTGATGCCGGAGCCGAGCCTGCGCTATCGGC
>DATJDB010000198.1:0-2827 GCA_035497635.1 Pseudomonas sp.
CATCGAGCCATCCGAAACCTGGAGCAAGCCCACGTCCCTGGAGTTCAACCTATGCCTGTGATCCCTGCGACAGCGCTGGCGAGCAGCCTGCTGCTTACATTCTGGCTGGCCTTTCCCCCTGCCGCCGAGGCGGCGCCCCGCTCGATCTGGGTGACGCAGAAGCCGCTCGTCATGGCTGGCGACTACCGCTCGCTCAGTTGCCCCTATCCGCCACCACCGCCGTACACGGGGCCGCTGCAGGTGGACAGCAAGTACGATCAGACCGACCCGACCCGCTCCACGCTCGGCGGCTCGGCGTCCAGGCAGTCCAAGGAAATCAGCACCACCGTGGACCGCTACGGCAAGATGCTGGTGCGCTTCGCCGACTATTACCAGAGCGCTGAACGCTCAGGACAGGCCGGTCAGGCATTGGCCTGTCTCGACCAGTGGCTATCGTCCTGGGCCGAGGCTGGCGCGCTATTGAGCCGCGATGCGAGCAAGACCGGCATGGCCGTTCGCAAGTGGGCACTGGCTTCGATAGCCAGTACCGCGCTAAAAGCCCAGGCTCTCAGCGGCGGCCAGTGGCGGGCCGATGCGCGGCAGCAGCGCTGGCTGGATGAGCTGGCGGATCAGGTGCTGGCCGATTATCGCGAGCGTCTGTCCCCCGACTTCGCCTATTTCAACAACCACGACTATTGGGCGGCCTGGGCAGTGGTCGCCAGCGGCCTGCTGACCGGACACGAAAAGCGTCTCGACTGGGGCGCCCTGGTTTTTCAGCGTGCCATGCAGCAGCTGCGGCCTGGCAAAGGCGGCGATTACGCCTTCCTACCCACCGAACTGGCTCGTGGCAAGCTGGCCGCCAATTACACCCATTACGCGCTAGTGTCGCTGGTTCTGCTTGCCGAGGCATTGGACAGCAACGGCAGACCGCTCAGCGCCGCAGACCGACAGAATATGAGCCATCTGGCCCGCTTTGCCGCCCGGGCAGTGCTGTCGCCTCGCAGCCTGCCAGAACTGGCAGGCACACCCCAAAGCGCGGTCGAGCCCTACAAGATGGCCTGGCTGGTGCCGTTCCTGGCCCGTGATCCGCAGCATGCCGACGCTGCGGCCCTGTACCGAAGTCAAAAGGGCAAAGTGGATGGCTACAGCCAGATCGGCGGCCGCATCCTGCCGCTGTATCCCGACTTCCCTGTTGCCATCGGAGCCCGCCGATGACCCGCCGTCTGGCTTGCCTATCGTGGGCGAGCTGTCTACTCGCCACGCTGGCCGTGGCGGAGGAGCATCCCTCCGCATCCCGTCAGCTCGCCGCGCAACTGCTCGCCGAGCCCGACGTACTGATCGAAGCCTCCAGGCTGCGGCGGTCGCTGCCGGCCGGTACCGCCCGCGCCAGCCTGCAACCGATGTTCTCCGCCCAGGGCGGCAGCTGGCCATTCGAGCCCTTCGTCCACAATGGCCTGTTCCGGGTCATTGCCGGCTACCAGACGGGACATCCACGGGCGATCGTGCTGCAGGGTGGCAGCATCAACCTGCGACAACTGCACAGAAGCCTGAAGGATCCCAAGATCCTGCGGCCGCACAAGGACGGCTACCTGCTCAGCTTTCCACTGTTGATCGGCACCGACGCCGCCCTGCTCGTCGAGGGGGAGACGCTGTACCTGTCCACCCAGACAGGCGCAGCATTGATCAATCGCGGCGTGTTGCAACTGAAGCACGCCGTAGTTCGTGGCTGGCAGGGCGAAGCGGCAGATCCGGACGAGCCATTCCGCCCATTCATCATCGCCTGGGCCGGCAGCACCACCCTGATCGAGCAATCGCAGCTGAGCCGATTGGGCTTCAACGCGCATCTGGCCCGAGGGCTGACTCTGGCCCGCGCCGCCGTGCAGCGCAATGCCCCCCCGGCGCGCCTGCTGTTGCGGGACAGTCTGGTCGACACCCTGGCCACCGGAACGGAACTGCACGACGCCGAGGCCCGCATCGAGAACACCCGATTCGAATCCTTGCAGCAGTACGGTATTGACCTGCGCGACAGCCAGGCCAGTCTGTTGGGCAATCACATCGATCAGGTACGCAATCACAGTGGCATTCGGCTGCGCGGCCACAGCGAGGGCGTGCTGCGGGACAACCTGATCCTGCGCACCGGCAAGGCCGGCATCGAAGTGCTTGGCCAGCAGGGCCGCCTGCGCGTGCACGACAATCGCATCGCCCAGGCGGGCAGCAACGGTATCCGCCTGACCGACATCGCCGCCGGCGCCTCCGATACGCTGCTGATCGCCGGCAACCTCATCGTCAACAGCGCTTACAGCGGCGTGGAGGCACACAACGTCGGGCAGCTATGGCTGCTCAACAATCGCATCCAGAGCGCACCCGAATATGCCTTCAGCCTGCGCAACCCGCCGGCCAGCCGCAGCCATATCGAGATGCACGGCAACCAGCTCGCCACCATCGGCAAGGCAATGATTCGGATCGAGGGTCTAGACCAGCTGCGGCTCGCCGCCAACCAGTTCCATCTCAGTCCCCGGCAAAGCGCTCTCGCCGGCGAGCTGACGCCAGTGCAGAGCACCCTCATGCAGGCCATCGACAATCGGCGCTGCCTGGTGGAAGTCACCCGAAGTTCCGAATATCCCCAGGTGCGGACGCTGGAGTGCGCGCCACTCTGAATGCTTGAACGGCTTGTCGCTGCCCTGATCGCGGCGACTGTCAGCCCACCACCCGCGAAATTTGGCGCAATGCCGCTCGTGGAGAAATCGCCGCCCCTGCCACATTGCCGCACCTCGACCAAAGTACATGGCCAGCTGCCATTAACCTGCGCTAGTGTTCGCGCGCCCGGCTTGGATCGCCGGCCTCCCGC
>DATJDB010000199.1:0-5776 GCA_035497635.1 Pseudomonas sp.
CACCGCGCGCAGGCCGCGCAGCAGCACGTTGGCCTGCTGTTCGCGGGCGAAGTGCGCCAGCAGGGTGGAGAAGCCGACCACCTGCACGTTCGGCAGGTGCTTGGTGACTTCCTTGGCCAGCGCCACCCGTTCCTCCAGGGAGAACAGCGGGTTCTTCTTCGGGCTGGCGGCGACCGCGACGATCACCTGTTCGAACAGCCGCGAGGCGCGCTCGATCAGATCGCCATGGCCTCGGGTAATGGGGTCGAAAGTGCCCGGGTAAAGCACACGGTTCATCGCGACGTCCTGCTGGGGTTGAGAAAGCGCGGATGGTAACGCAGGGGATTTGTCCCGCAAAGCGGCGAATGCGCCACACCGCCGCGAGCCGTTGTGCGAAAAAGGCGTGGCGTGCGGTGGGCGGGAAGCGGGTTGCGACCTGTGGCCTGGCCCCGCTGACCGGAATAAACCCAGCCGGGGGAGGTCCCGCCGGGCCGGTCCGACGCTGACGCAATCGAGTCGTCTCGACGCCTGGTCCGGCCGGCAGATTCAGCCGCGTACCGGAATCAAGCGCCCAGGCGTTCCACCAGCGCGGCGCTGAGCTTGGCGCTCAGGGCGTAGATGGACAGCTGCGGGTTGGCGCCGATGCTGGTGGGGAACAGTGAGCCATCATGGATCGACAGGTTCTCCAGCTGATGATGTCGCCCGAGACTGTCCACCACGGCCTGGCGCGGGTCTTCGCCCATGGCGCAGCCGCCCATTACATGGGCGCAGCCCAGGCGGGTGCGGTATTTCTCCAGGCGCAGATCGTTGATCAGCGTGCGGGCCTCGGCCAGCGATGTGGCGTAACGGGCATCCGCATGCACCGGCAGCACCGCCTTGGCGCCAGCGGCGAACTGGATCTCGGCCATGTGCAGGAACGCGCGGCGCAGACCGTCCCAGGTGTAATCGGTGAGGCGGTAGTCGAGCACCGGGGAGTCGTCGCCGCGCAGCTCCACCGTGCCTTCGGCACTGTCCGGGTGGAAGCCATCGCGCATCAGCGCCAGCATCATGTTGGTGTGTGGCAACTGTTCCATGCGCAGGGCATTGTCCACGCCGAAGCGGCCGAGCAGTGTGCTGGCCAGGGCCGGGTGCAGCGGCGGGACCTCCAGCTTGTAGGACATGCGTCCGCTGACGCCGTCTTCCCACTGGAAATGGTCGGAGTACACCGATTGCGGCGCGCCGTAGAACGGGTTGATGACCTGCTCGAACTGCGCGGCGGAGAAATTCACCAGATGCAGGTAGGTGCGCTTGCCGGTGCGCTCATACGGGTCCGGGGCGCCGGAGCGCATGAGAATACCGGGGGTATTGATGCCGCCGCCGGCCAGTAGATAGTGACGGGCCTTGATGAGGATGCGCCGACCGCTGGGCTCGACGCAGCGTTCGTCCATGCCCCGGCATTCCAGGCCGACGACCCGCTCGCCTTCGATCAGCAGGCGCTGGGCACGCGCCATGTAGAGCAGTTCGCCGCCCTGTTCGAGGGTGGCTGGCAAGGTCGTCACCAGCATCGACTGCTTGGCATTCACCGGGCAGCCCATGCCGCAGTAGCCGAGGTTCCAGCATCCCTTAACGTTGCGGGGAATCACCGCCCAGTGATAACCGAGCTTTGCGCAGCCGGCGCGGATCACGTCGTTGTTGGCATTCGGCGGCATGGCCCAGGGCTGTACGCCGAGGCGCTGTTCCATGCGCTCGAACCAGGGCGCCATTTCCGCTGCGCTCTGGCCGCGAATTCCATACTCCCGGGCCCAGTGCTCCAGGGTCGGCTCGGGGGTGCGAAAGCTGGAGGTCCAGTTGATCAGCGTGGTACCGCCCACCGCGCGACCCTGGAGGATGGTCACCGCGCCATCCTTGCTCATGCGGCCGATGCCTTCCTGATAGAGCGCCGGATAGGCCTCGCTTTCCTGCATGCGGAAATCGCTGCTGGTCTTCAGCGGGCCTTCCTCGACGATCAGTACCTTGAAGCCGGCTGCGCTGAGGATTTCCGCACTGGTGCCGCCCCCGGCGCCGCTGCCGACGATGACCACGTCGGCTTCCAGGGTCAGGTCGTTTTCCAGACGCGAGCCGTCATGGGTTTTCCAGCCGCGGGCGATGCCTTCGGCAAACAGGTCGGGTACGGGCATGGCAAAAGAGCTCTCTTGTTCTTATACGGTCGGTGGACCGGGGTAACCGCAATGCGCCCAGGATTCCGGGCGGGCATACCAGGCCATCAGTATTAGCTGCAGCAACGAGGCATGACCCATGCGCAACAGGGCCAGCGAGCTGTTTTCCCAGCGGCCGAGGAAATTACGCACGGCCTCGGGGCTGGCGCTCTCCCAGCCGCCCCAGATGCCAGTCAGGGGTCCGCGTGTCACCGGCAGGGCCAGCACGTCGAGCATCTGTCGGGTCAGCTTGAGCATTTCCGGGGACAGATGGGCGAGCTGGGCATCCAGCCCCAGAAGGGTGCTGTTGCTGGCCTCCGATAGTCGTTCCGGAGCAACGGAGCCCTCCAGCATCACTGGAACCAGTGCGGCGAGGATCGGCAGGTCAGCCGGGCGCAGCGCCTGGTAGCCATCGGCCGCTGTGCTGGAAAAGCGATCCGCCAGCGCGACGGTTACGCCGGCGGTCGCCAGCACAGCGCCGCCAAGCAGCCCGACCTTGAGCAGGCTGCGACGGCTGAGGGTGGGCGCGGTCAGGGTTGTCATTCGGGCCCCCGTCAGCGGATGAACAGCCGGTAGACCAGCTTCTGCAGCAGTTTGCCGTAGGGCGGATAGATCAGCCGGGCGGCGTTGAAGCGCTGCTTGCTGAACACGGTGCGTGCGGTGCTGAAGGTCTTGAAGCCCTCATGGCCATGGTAGTGACCCATGCCGGAGGCGCCGACGCCGCCGAACGGCGCGTCGTCCTGCGCCACGTGCAGCAGGGTGTCGTTCAGGCACACGCCCCCTGAGCGGGTGTTCTCCAGTACCTCTTCCTGCGCGGCGCGGTCGTAGCCGAAGTAATACAGGGCCAGCGGGCGTGGGCGCTGGTTGATGTAGTCCAGCGCCTCGTTCAGGTTGCGGTAGGTCAGTACCGGCAGCAGCGGGCCGAAGATTTCCTCCTGCATCACCTTCATGTCGTCGCGGGTATCCAGCAGCAGGCTGTGGGCCAGACGGCGACCCTGACTTTCCGGAAACAGCGGCACCACGCGCGCGCCCTGGGCTTCGGCGTCGCGCAGGTAGCCTTCCAGGCGCTGCTGCTGGCGGCCGTTGATGATCGCGGTGTAGTCGGGGTTGTCCCTGAGGGCGGGAAAGAAACGCTGCACGGCAATGCGGTACTGCTCGACGAACTCGTCGCGCCGACCCTCGGGCACCAGTACATAGTCTGGTGCGATGCAGGTCTGCCCGGCGTTCAGGGTCTTGCCCCAGGCGATGCGCTCGGCGGCGTGCTGCATCGGCACCTCGGCGGAGATGAGCGCCGGCGATTTGCCGCCCAGCTCCAGGGTCACCGGGGTGAGGTGCTCCGCGGCGGCGCGCATCACGTGCTTGCCAACACTGGTGGCGCCGGTGAACAGCAGATGGTCGAACGGCAGTTTCGAGAAGGCCACGCCGACGTCCACCTCGCCGGTGACCACGGCGACCAGATCCTCGGGGAAGACGCGCGCCAGCAGCTCCTTGAGCAGCTGCGAGAAGACCGGGGTGGACTCGCTCATCTTGATCATCACCCGGTTGCCGGCGGCCAGCGCGCCGACCAGCGGGCCGATGGCGAGGAACAGCGGATAGTTCCACGGCACGATGACGCCAACCACGCCCAGCGGCTGGTAGAGCACGCGGGTGGCGGCCGGCTGGAACGGCAGGCTAACGGCGCGCTTTGACGGCTTCATCCAGTGCTTGAGGTGCTTGCTGGCGTAATGAATGCCCAGCACGCTGGGCATGATCTCGGCCATGCGGGTTTCGTCGGCGCTGCGGTTGCTGAAGTCCTGGCTGATGGCGGCGATGATCGCCTCCTGCTCGTCAACCAGTAGGCGGCGCAGGGCCTTGAGCCAGGCGCGGCGCTGCTCGGCGCGGGGATTGGGATCGGCGAAGAAGGCAATGCGCTGGCGTGCCAGCAGGGCTTTCAGGGAGTCTTGGATCGCGGTGGCGTCCTGGGCAAAAGCCAGATCGGCAGGCATGGCACGTCTCCTTGTTATGTGGCGCGCCCGCAAGCACGCGTGTGTATGCCTGGTTTAGAGTAAATGCTCTAAGCTGTCAATTCAGCATGCCAAGCCTGGTGCCGGGCTACAGCCCAACGAAAAGCTGGCCTGTCGATGTTCGGCCCTTGTTCGCAGCCCGGCCGGATCGGAAGGTGTAACGTAACCCGCCTGATTGATCACCGAGTTCGCCATGTCCCAGCCTCTCAGCACCCGCGAGCGCATTCTCCAGGCCAGCCTGGAGCTGTTCAATACCCAGGGCGAGCGCAGCGTTACCACCAACCACATTGCGGCGCACCTCGGTATTTCGCCCGGTAACCTCTACTACCACTTCCGCAACAAGCAGGCCATCGTCGCCGAGCTGTTCACCGCCTATGAGCAATGGGTCGGCTCCTTCCTGCATCTGCCCGCCGGACGCGCGTTGACCCTGGAAGACAAGGCCGCCTACTTGCAGGCGCTGCTCGACGCCATGTGGCGCTACCGCTTCCTGCATCGGGATCTGGAGCACCTGCTGGACAACGATGCGCAGCTGGCCGAGCGCTATCGGGTATTTGCCGCGCAGACGCTGGAACACGCCCGGTATATCTACCAGGGGTTCGTGGACGCTGGCGTACTGTGCATGACGCCCCGCCAGGTGGAGGCGCTGACCCTCAACGCCTGGATCCTGGCCAGCTCCTGGGTGCGTTACCTGTGCACCACTTCGTCGGCTGCCAATCTCGATGAAGCCCGGCTGCACAACGGGCTTTACCAATTGCTGGCGCTGGAGGAAGGCTTTCTGAGCGACGACTTCCGCGAGGAGGTGCATACCTACATGGAGAAGCTGGCCGCCGCCTGAGTTGCCTTCAGGCGGGCCGTTCGGTTTCTGTGGGCAGGCGTTCGGCTGTGGGTGCGCCACTGCCATGCACGTCAATCAGCCAGGCGGGGATACGCCGCTCAAGGTAATAGGCAGGTTGACGGGGGGAGCCCTCGATAAAGCCGACATGGCCACCCCCGCCATGCAGCTCGAGGCGAGTGCCGACCGCCAGCTCACCCGGCTCGGGCAGGCTGTGGCGGAACACGAAGGGATCGTCCTCGGCCTGGATCAACAGGGTTGGCACGCGGATGCCGCCCAGGTAATAGCGGCTGGAGGCACGCCGGTAATAGTCGGCAGCGTCGGTAAAACCGTGCAATGGCGCAGTCACGCGACCGTCGAAATCCCAGAAGGTACGCAGCCGAGTCAGCGGGCCGAGCGCTTGCAGGCGCTGCAAATGCTCCTCCAGGCCCTGTTCGCGAAAGTGCTCCTGCTTGGTCTGCACGTAGGCGCGCATGGCCTGCATGAAGTGGCGCTGATAAACGCGGGAGAAGCCCATGCCGATGCGGTCGGCGCACTGATCCAGCCGGAACGGCACGGAAACCGCCACGGCGCCCTGCAGCGGGCAGTCCGCTCCGCTTTCCCCCAGGTATTTGAGCAGGACGTTGCCACCCAGTGAGTAGCCCGCGGCATACAGCGGCGCCAGCGGGCGCCGGGCGCGCAGATGGGCGGCCACCTCGCCCAGATCGTCGCTGGCGCCCGAATGGTAGGCGCGCGGCAAGCGGTTCGGTTCGCCAGAGCAACCGCGCCAGTTCAGCGCCACGCTGGCC
>DATJDB010000200.1:0-6826 GCA_035497635.1 Pseudomonas sp.
AAAAAGTCGGTGGCGATCCGGCGCGGCTGAACTGGGAGGTTTTCCGCGACACGCTGATCGAGCAGGCGGAGCAGGGCGTCGACTATTTCACCATTCACGCCGGCGTTCTGCTTCGTTATGTCCCGCTGACGGCAAAGCGCATGACCGGCATCGTCTCGCGCGGCGGCTCGATCATGGCCAAGTGGTGCCTGGCACATCACCAGGAAAACTTCCTCTACACGCATTTCGAAGACATCTGCGAAATCATGAAGGCCTACGACGTCAGCTTCTCGCTGGGCGACGGCCTGCGCCCGGGCTCGATCGCCGACGCCAACGACGCCGCGCAGTTCGGCGAGCTGGAAACCCTCGGCGAGCTGACCAAGCTGGCCTGGAAGCACGACGTGCAGACCATCATCGAAGGTCCTGGTCACGTGCCGATGCACCTGATCAAGGAGAACATGGACAAGCAGCTGGAGTGCTGCGACGAGGCCCCCTTCTACACCCTCGGCCCGCTGACCACCGACATCGCGCCCGGCTACGACCACATCACCAGCGGCATCGGCGCGGCGATGATCGGCTGGTTCGGCTGCGCCATGCTCTGCTACGTCACGCCCAAGGAGCATTTGGGCCTGCCTAACAAGGATGACGTGAAGACCGGCATCATCACCTACAAGATCGCCGCGCACGCCGCCGACCTCGCCAAGGGCCACCCAGGCGCGCAGATCCGCGACAACGCCTTGTCCAAGGCGCGCTTCGAGTTCCGCTGGGAGGACCAGTTCAACCTCGGCCTGGACCCGGACACCGCGCGCTCCTTCCACGACGAGACGCTGCCGAAGGATTCGGCCAAGGTCGCGCATTTCTGCTCCATGTGCGGGCCGAAGTTCTGCTCGATGAAGATCACCCAGGAAGTGCGCGACTACGCCGCCGAACACGGCCTGACCGACGAGCAGAAGGCCATCGAGGCCGGCTTCGCCGAACAGGCCGGGCGCTTCAAGGACGAGGGCTCGGTGATCTACAAGCAGGTGTGAAGCGCCTGGCGGACCTGTAGGAGCGACTTCAGTCGCGATGCTTCTGGCGTCGACCCGCACGAAAGCATCGCGGATGAAGCCGCTCCCACGGCAAAGCATTTTCCCAACCCCTTCATTTTTATCTGGATTTCCCGGAAACACCTGACTAGAATGCGCGCCCATTCGCCCATGTAGCTCAGGGGTAGAGCACTCCCTTGGTAAGGGAGAGGTCGGCGGTTCAAATCCGCCCATGGGCTCCACGCTTCCCCACATCACCTCCGCACGTCGCCCGGCCAGTCTTCAGCAGGCCCTGAACAGCGCGTCGCCATCCAGCTCAACATCAGCATCCCGCAGGCCGGTATCGGGACCTGTAGCAGCGGCTTCAGCGTAAAAGCCAAAAGCCAGTCGACGCTGATCGCTATAAATACTTCGCCTTCAGAATGCCCCGCAGCTTTTCCTTTGGAATGCTCAATTCCGGATGCCCGCTGGCATAGGGCGCGAGGCTGTAGACGTCGTACTTGAGCAGCACCCGATCGCTGAGCAGCGCGATGTTGCGGGTCGGCTGGAATTGCCAGAAGGCGACGAATTCCTTGTCCTGGGCGTGGCCCTTTTCCACCAGCCAGCGCTGGTGCGCCTCGGCGGCGAGCGCCCAGAACGCCGCTTCCTGGCCGGGCCGCAACAGGTCGGCCAGCTGTAGCTGACGGTCACCGCGCCGCGCGTAGATGATGAAGCCGCGCCCGGGCAGGCCATGCGCGCCACCGGTGTATTGATAACCGGATAGTTCGATGACGATCAGCCCGCCATGCTGCTCGCGCACCTGCGCCTGCAGGTAGCTGGTCTGCTCGGGCTCGGCGCCGCGCAGGTAGCTGCGTTGATAATCCTGAAGCGAAGCCGGCAGGGGATCGCTGGCGTGCAGCCGGGTCATTTCCAGCAGGCGCCGCTCGATCAACCGGTTGAGCACCGGCTCGTCGGGAAAATGCAGGGTGTCGATATTCACCAGCGGACAGGCCTCGCCCTGGCAGCCGGCCGGGCGCTTTTCCCAGGCCTGGCGCTCATAGGATGCCTGGTCGCCGAACGGCAACAGCTGGCAAGCACTCAGAAGGGTGAAACTGGCGAGCAGGAGACGCTTGAACATGGGCAGATCCCTTGACCAGAGCTGAAGAGGCTTCAGCTTGGCACGCCGACGCTCATCGGCAAAGTGGCTGCGGCGCGCTCCGGGGCGCGCTAGGATGATCGTCGGCGTTTCTCTTTATCTGGATGTAACCCCATGCCTGATCTCTTCAAGGCCGATGCCGGCGCGGTCGAAGTCGTGCGCCGCGAACATTGCTTTCGCGGCTTCTACCGTCTCGACCGCCTGCAGCTGCGCCATCGCCAGTTCTCCGGGGCCATGGGCCCGCTGATCAGCCGCGAATTGTTCGTGCGCCACGATGCCGTGTGCGTGCTGCCCTACGATCCCGTGCGCGATGAAGTGGTGCTGATCGAGCAATTCCGCGTCGGCGCGCTGGACAAGAAGGCCAGCCCCTGGCTGCTGGAACTGGTGGCCGGGCTCATCGAGGAAGGTGAACAGCCGGAACAGGTGGCGCGCCGCGAAGCCCTCGAGGAGGCCGACCTGAGCCTGGACCGCCTCTGGCCGATCACCGAGTACTTTCCTTCACCCGGCGGCTCCGACGAGCGCGTGCATCTGTATCTGGGCCGCTGCGATAGCAGCGCCGCCGGCGGCGTGCACGGCCTGGCCGAGGAAGGCGAGGATATCCGCGTGCACGTACTGTCCTTCGAGCAGGCCCTGCGAGCCCTCAAGGACGGCCTGGTCGACAACGCCGCCAGCCTGATCGCCCTGCAATGGCTGGCGCTCAATCGTGACGAGGTGCGGGGCACCTGGAGCTGATGGTGACCGGACGCGAACGTTATCGGGTCGATCTGCGCGAATTGCAGGCCAGCTGCGAAGCCAATTACCAGCGCCTGATGAAGCTACTGCCGGACATGCGCGCCGACAGCCCGCGCGTGCGCCGCGTGGCGCTGAGCCAGGGCGAGCATCTGCTCGGCGTGCTGGCGGTGGATGTGCTGGAAAATTGCCCCTATACCACCAGCCTGCGTGTGCGCCAGGAAAACGGCCTGCCCTGGCTGCCGGTGCCGCAACTGGACGTACGCGTGTACCACGACGCGCGCATGGCCGAAGTGGTCGGCGCGGCCGGATCGCGCCGCTTCCTCGGTCGCTACCCCTATCCCAACGCGGCGATGCACCAGCCGGATGAAAAAGCCCAGCTCAACCTGTTCCTGGGTGAATGGCTGAGCCATTGTCAGGCGCTCGGCCACGAACTGGAGCCCGTTTTGTAATGACTTCGGCGCTCACCGTGTGAACCATGTCCGGTTTTCGGGTTTGCCGGCGCCCCGACTCCTCTCGATAATCCCGGTTCCATTGCAAAAGAGCGCACGCCTTTGCCGAGCCTGACTGATTCCACATCGGACACCCCGGTAGTGCTGGTTCAACTGACCGACAGCCATCTCTTCGCCGATCCCGCCGATCGCCTGTTGGGCATGAACACCGCCGACAGCCTGACCCGGGTGATCGATCGAGTGCTGATCGAACAGCCGGACATCGACCTGCTGCTGGCCACCGGTGACCTGTCCCAGGACGGCTCGCACGCTTCCTACCAGTCCTTCCTGGGCATGACCGCGCGGATTCCCGCGCCGCTGCGTGCCTTCCCGGGCAACCACGACCTGCACGATCCGCTGCGCGAACTTGCCCAGGGCGGTCCGCTGCTCGACCCAGTGGTGGACTGTGGCGCCTGGCGCATCGTGCTACTGGATACGGCCGTGCCCGATGCCGTGCATGGCCATCTGCAGGATGACCAGTTGCAGCTACTGGCCCGCGCACTGGATGAACAGCCCGAGCGCCCGGCGCTGGTGTGCCTGCACCATCATCCGGTGCCGATCGGCTGCGCCTGGATGGATCGCATCGGCCTGGACAACGCCGAGGCGCTGTTCGCCGTGCTCGACAGCCGGCCGCAGGTGCGCGCCCTGCTCTGGGGCCATGTGCATCAGGCATTCGACAGCCTGCGCAATGGCGTGCGCCTGCTCGGCTCGCCGTCCACCTGCGCGCAGTTCGCGCCGGGCAGCGACGACTTCAAGGTCGGCGACCAGGCGCCGGGCTATCGCTGGCTGCGCCTGCACCCGGACGGCGGCCTGGAAACCGGCATCTCGCGGGTGGACGATATCGCCTTCGATATTGATTACAACGTGCGAGGCTATTGAGCGCCCCGGTTCGGCCGATACAGGCAGCAGTACCGAGCCCGGCTTGCAGCGCGTGCCTGTGCGCTTTAGCCTTGCCCACCCATCAGACATCCGTAATCGAACGCGCGCATGGCCAGCCAAACGCCCACCTTCCTCTATTTGCACGGCTTCAACAGCGCGCCGGCCTCGAAAAAGGCCCGCCAGTTGATCGCCGCCTGCGAGCGGCTGGGCATCGTCGAACAGTTGCGCGTGCCGGCCCTGCACCATCATCCGCGCCAGGCCATCGCCCAATGCGAGCGGGCCATCGCCGAACTGGGCGCGCCGCTGCTGATCGGCAGCTCGCTGGGCGGCTACTACGCCACGCACCTGGCCGAGCGCCACGGACTCAACGCGCTGCTGATCAACCCGGCCGTACAACCCCACACGCGCTTCGACGGCTACCTCGGCCCGCAGCAGAATCTCTACAGCGGCGAAACCTGGCAGCTGACCCTGGAGCATATCCAGGCGCTGGCCGAACTGGACGTCGCCGCGCCGCAGGACCCGCAGCGTTTCCAGGTGTGGTTGCAGACCGGCGACGAAACCCTCGACTACCGCCAGGCCCAGGCCTGGTACCGGGCCTGCGCGCTGCGCATCCAGCCTGGCGGCGACCACAGTTATCAGCGCTTCGCCGAACACTTGCCGGCCCTGTTCGCCTTTGCGGGCCTTTCTCCGAGCCTGTGGCGCGACCACGACTTTTCCGATCTTTGAATAATTAGAGAGCCCATGGCCACTTACAACGCCGACGCCATTGAAGTCCTTTCCGGCCTCGATCCGGTGCGCAAGCGCCCGGGCATGTACACGGACACCACCCGCCCCAACCACCTGTCCCAGGAAGTCATCGACAACAGCGTCGACGAGGCGCTGGCCGGTCACGCCAAATCCGTACAGGTAATCCTGCATACCGACAATTCGCTGGAAGTGATCGATGACGGGCGCGGCATGCCGGTGGATATCCATCCGGAGGAAGGCGTGCCCGGGGTCGAGCTGATCCTCACCAAGCTGCATGCCGGCGGCAAGTTCTCCAACAAGAACTACCAGTTCTCCGGTGGCCTGCATGGCGTGGGTATTTCCGTAGTGAACGCCCTGTCCACCCGGGTGGATGTGCGGGTGCGTCGCGACGGCAACGAATACCGTATGACCTTCGCCGATGGCTACAAGGCCAGCGATCTGGAAATCATCGGCACGGTCGGCAAGCGCAACACCGGCACCACGGTGCACTTCTGGCCGAACGCCAAGTACTTCGACTCGGCCAAGTTCTCGGTCAGCCGCCTCAAGCACGTGCTCAAGGCCAAGGCGGTACTCTGCCCCGGCCTGTCGGTGGTCTTCGAGGATCGCAACACCAGCGAGCGTATCGAATGGTGCTACGAGGACGGACTGCGCACCTACCTGAGCGACGCCGTCAGTGAATTCTCCCGCCTGCCCGAGGAGCCGTTCTACGGCAACCTGGCCGGCGAACACGAAGCCGTGGAATGGGCGCTGCTGTGGCTGCCCGAAGGCGGCGATGTGGTGCAGGAAAGCTACGTCAACCTGATTCCCACCGCCCAGGGCGGCACCCATGTCAACGGCCTGCGCCAGGGCCTGCTGGATGCCATGCGCGAGTTCTGCGAGTTCCGCAGCCTGCTGCCGCGTGGCGTCAAGCTGGCCCCCGAGGACATCTGGGAGCGCATCGCCTTCGTGCTGTCGATGAAGATGCAGGAGCCGCAGTTCTCCGGGCAGACCAAGGAGCGCCTGTCGTCCCGCGAAGCCGCCGCCTTTGTCTCCGGGGTGGTCAAGGATGCCTTCAGCCTGTGGCTCAACGCCCACCCCGAGCAGGGCATGCAGCTGGCCGAACTGGCCATCAGCAACGCCGGCCGGCGCCTGAAGGCCAGCAAAAAGGTCGAGCGCAAGAAGATCACCCAGGGTCCGGCGCTGCCCGGCAAGCTGGCCGATTGCGCCGGCCAGGACCCGATGCGCGCCGAGCTGTTCCTCGTAGAAGGCGACTCCGCCGGCGGCAGCGCCAAGCAGGCACGCGACAAGGAATTCCAGGCGATCCTGCCGCTGCGCGGCAAGATCCTCAATACCTGGGAAGTGGACGGCGGCGAAGTGCTGGCCAGCCAGGAAGTGCACAACATCGCCGTGGCGGTGGGCATGGACCCGGGCTCGGACGACCTGTCCCAGCTGCGCTACGGCAAGGTCTGCATCCTCGCCGACGCCGACTCCGACGGCCTGCACATTGCCACCCTGCTGTGCGCGCTGTTCGTCCAGCACTTCCGCCCGCTGGTGGAAGCCGGGCATGTCTATGTGGCGATGCCGCCGCTGTACCGCATCGACCTGGGTAAGGATGTCTTCTATGCGCTGGACGAAGCCGAGCGCGACGGCATCCTCGAACGCCTGAGCGCCGAAAAGCGCCGTGGCAAGCCGCAGGTGACGCGCTTCAAGGGCCTCGGCGAGATGAACCCGCCGCAGCTGCGCGAAACCACCATGGACCCCAACACCCGGCGCCTGGTGCAGCTGACCCTGGACGATTTTGCCGTGACCAGCGAAATCATGGACATGCTGCTGGCCAAGAAGCGCGCCAGCGACCGCAAGAA
>DATJDB010000201.1:0-12360 GCA_035497635.1 Pseudomonas sp.
ATGCCGGTTCCACAAACAGCATGGCGCTTACCGACGCCACGCCAAGAACCTGTGAGGCCGGCTTGATGCCGGTTCCACAAACAGCATCGCGCTTACCGACGCCACGCCAAGAACCTGTGAGGCCGGCTTGAAGCCGGCCCCACAAACAGCATCGCGCTTACCGACGCCACGCCAAGAACCTGTGGGGCCGGCTTGAAGCCGGCCAGCGGAGTCTGATTTCGCACGTCGGCTCCGCTCGCACACCGCCATCGGAAGCCAAGCGGAACCCGGCGATTGTGGAGGGGCTTTGGCCGCGACCGGGCGGGAAAGCTATCGCGGCTAAAGCCGCTTCTACAGGGTTCCGAAACGGTCAGGACTTGGCACTCCAGCATGCGCCGCCCTGGCGCATGGCATGTTCCTCATTGCACAAACACAAGGCATCGCCGCCACTCTTCCCCGCGCCAGATATTCCAACCGGCTGTTTTCAAAGGCTTTTAATCGCCACTGAAAATCTGGCAAGCCCCTTGCTATGTAGAAAATGAACTCTCGCGGCACGCCAACGGCGGCGGGCCGCGAATCACGGACAACGGCGTCCGTCGGGCTGTCTTTCCCCTCGCAGGGAGCCCGACGTGACGCCGTTTTTTATTGCCCGAAAAAGGAAGTCTCCATGAACGAGCGTGATTCGACCCGTCGCACCTTTCTCAAGCAGTCCATTGCCGTCGCCGGGCTGAGCCTCGCCGCGCCGTCTTTCCTGCGCACCGCCGCCTGGGCGGCGGGCTCGGATGCGCCGGAGAAAACCGATCTGCGCATCGGATTCATACCGCTCACCGATTGCGCCTCGGTGGTGGTCGCCTCCACCCAGGGCTTTGGCAGCAAGTACGGGTTGAACATCACGCCCAGCAAGGAAGCCTCCTGGGCCGGCGTGCGCGACAAGCTGAACACCGGCGAGCTGGATGCCGCCCACGTGCTGTACGGCATGATGTACGGCGCCCAGCTAGGGCTGGCCGGCCCGCAGCGTGACATGGCGGTGCTTATGAGTCTGAACCAGAACGGCCAGGGCATCACCCTCTCGAAACAGCTGCGCGACGCGGGCGTGACCACCGGCGAACAGCTGGCCGCCCATGTAAAGCAGTCCGCCACGCCGCTGACCTTCGCCCAGACCTTCCCCACCGGCACCCACGCCATGTGGCTCTACTACTGGCTGGGCGCCCACGGCATCAATCCGATGAGCGATGTGAAGACCATTACCGTGCCGCCGCCGCAAATGGTGGCCAACATGCGGGTCGGCAACATGGACGGCTTCTGTGTCGGCGAACCCTGGGGCGCGCGGGCGATCTTCGACAAGGTGGGCTTCACCGCCGCGACCAGCCAGCAGATCTGGCCGGACCATCCGGAGAAGGTGCTGGGCACCACCCGCGCCTTCATCGAGCAATACCCCAACACCGCCCGCGCGCTGGTCATGGCTTTGCTGGAAGCCAGCCGCTTCATCGACGCCAACGAAGAAAACCGTCGCAGCACCGCCAAGCTGATTGCCGGCAAGGCCTATGTGAATGCCCCGGTGCAGGTCATCGAGCAGCGCTTCCTCGGCAATTACGAGGATGGCCTGGGTAACAGCTGGAAAGATCCGCACAGCATGCAATTCTGCCGCGAAGGCAGCGTGAACTTCCCCTACCACTCCGACGGCATGTGGTTCCTGACCCAGTTCCGCCGCTGGGGCCTGCTGGCCGATGAACCTGATTACGCCGCCGTAGCCGCGGGCGTCAACCAGACGCAGCTGTACAGCGAAGCCGCCAGTGCCCTGGGCATGGCGGTGCCGGCCAGCCCGATGCGCAGCAGCACATTGATCGATGGCAAGGTCTGGGATGGCAGTAACCCCGCCGGCTACGCCCGTTCCTTTGCCATCAAGGTCTGATTGAGGAGACGCGCCATGACCGTACCCTTGACGCCACCCCCGGTGGCACACCGTGAAACCCATCCCTTACGCCGCCTGGCCGTGGCCGGCTGGCTGCGCCAGGGCACTCAGGCGGTACTCCCGCCACTGCTGGGTATCCTGCTGTTTCTGTTTTTCTGGGCACTGCTGGCGGCCCGCAGTGAAGGCTTGCCCGGTCCGCTGATCACCGGCCAGGCGGCGCTAGAGCTGTTCGCCGACCCTTTCTATGACAACGGCCCCAATGACATGGGCATCGGCTGGAACATCCTGCATTCACTGGGTCGGGTCGGCGCCGGGTTCGGGCTGGCGGCACTGGTCGGCATTCCGCTGGGCTTCGCCATCGGCCGCTTCGCCTTCCTGGCACGCATGTTGGCGCCGATCATCAGTCTGCTACGTCCGGTTTCGCCGCTGGTCTGGCTGCCGATCGGCCTGCTGGTGTTCGAGGCGGCGGGACCGGCGTCGATCTGGGTGATTTTCATCAGCGCCATCTGGCCAATCATCCTTAACACTGCCGCCGGGGTTGCCAGCGTACCGCAGGATTACCTGAACGTGGCGCGGGTACTGAAGCTCTCCGAATACAAGGTGCTGACCCGCATCCTGTTCCCGGCCGTGCTGCCGCACCTGATGACCGGCATCCGCCTGGCCATCGGCGTGGCCTGGCTGGTGATCGTTGCTGCCGAGATGCTTACCGGCGGCATCGGACTGGGCTTCTGGGTCTGGGACGAATGGAACAACCTCAACGTGGCGCACATTCTCATCGCCATCATCATCGTTGGCCTGGTCGGCCTGGCCTTGGAGCAGAGCCTGCTCCTGCTGGCACGCCGCTTCGATTACCACAGCTGAGCCCGGAGGCATTCATGGACAAGTTCGTCGAGCTGACCCGCGTCGGCAAACACTTCGAGACTCGCAAGGGGCGTTTCGTCGCCCTGCGCGAGGTGAACCTGGACATCGCCCGAGGCGAATTCGTCTCCCTGATCGGCCATTCCGGCTGCGGCAAGTCCACGGTGCTCAACCTGATCGCCGGGCTGCTGGAGCCCAGCGAGGGCGGGCTGATCTGCAATGGCCGGGAGATCGACGGCCCCGGCCCGGAACGCGCCGTGGTGTTCCAGAACCACAGCCTGCTGCCGTGGATGACCTGCCTGGGCAACGTGCAGCTGGCGGTGGACAAGGTGTTCGCCAGCCAGAGCAAGGCCGAGCGCCGCGAACGCAGCGAGGCGGCCCTGCGCATGGTCGGCCTGGACCATGCGCTGCACAAATTTCCCAGCGAGATTTCCGGGGGTATGAAGCAGCGCGTCGGCATCGCCCGCGCGCTGGTGATGGAGCCCAAGGTGCTGCTGATGGACGAGCCCTTCGGCGCCCTGGACGCCCTGACCCGCGCCCATCTGCAGGACGAGCTGCTGCGCATCGTTGGCGAAACCAAGAGCACCGTGGTGATGGTCACCCACGATGTGGACGAAGCGGTGTTGCTCTCCGACCGCATCGTGATGATGAGCAACGGCCCGGCCGCCACCGTCGGTGACATCCTCACCGTCGAACTGCCGCGCCCGCGCGAACGCCTGGCGTTGGCCAACGACCCGCTCTACCACCAGTACCGTGGCGCGGTGCTGGAATTTCTCTACCAGCGCCAGCGCCGCCCGGCGGCTTGAGGGTCATGACGAGCGGCCCCGCACGGGGCCGCCATGCCCCGCTAAAGAAAATCCGCCTGGTGCCGACAACCCCTCACACAACAAGGCGAACTGCCCATCAGGGCTTGCAACGCTTCGCACTCGTCCACCCGGGGGGATGGTCAGCATGTCGGTTTTCAGGAAGAAAAACGCTCTGGCACCGGCGTATAGCTGGCGCGGCACGCCGTCGGAGCCAGGAATTCTGGTGCACTACCGCTCCGATCATCATGAGCGCTCGGACGCCTTGTTCTGGTGCCTGTCCTGGTTGGCGCTGCTGCTGCATCTGCACCTGTTCATCGCCGATGCGCACAACCTTCCCCAGCATGCCTACCGCTGGCTGCTGATCGTCAGCTATGCGCTGATGTTCTTGGCTCCGGCCTGGCTGCTGGCTCGTCCGTTCAGCTGGCTGCCGCGCCCGCTGCAGCTGACCGTCCAGGTGCTGCTGATCAGCCTCGTGCATCTGTTGGTACATGCCGGCCACTTGCTGTGGACCGTGCAAGGCCAGCATTGGAGCGACCTGTCCCTGGACGCGATGCTGACCTTCCTGCGCGCGCAGAATCCGCTGCTGGTGGTGCTGGCGATCCTGACCATTCAAACCCTGCTGCGCAGCCTGGCCAGTCTGGTGATTCTCTTCGCACCACGACTGCCGCTGCCTGGCCCGCGTCTGGCGCTGCTGGTGTTCCTGGCCGCCACCGGCGCCGAACGTCTGGGCTACGCCCTCGGACATTACGAACACAATCGTGCCGTGGTGCGCATGGCCGAAGGCATGCCCTTCCATCAGCCGCTGGCCATCGACGAACACTTGAAAACGTTGCGCGGCCACTGAGCGTGACGCACCGCGCGCGGGCAGGACGCACCAGCCGCGCCCACGCGCGGCCCGCCCCCACCCAGGCGCACCCGCCTACATCCCCCTGAACGCGGGCATGTGCCAACCTGGCACGCTGCCTGCTTGGTTCTTCGCAACACCGGTGCGGCCTTCAACGGCGAAGGCCTGCAACAACCGGCACGGACAAAGGCGTCCTCGTCGCATTGGCGACGGGACGCCTTTCTTGTTTCTGCATGGCTGACGGAGATGCGAATGAACAGACCCAGGCTGGTCATGGTCGGCAACGGCATGGCCGGGGTGCGCACGCTGGAAGGATTGCTCGAGCTGGCCCCGGATCTCTACGACATTCAGGTATTCGGCGCCGAGCCGCACCCCAACTACAACCGCATCCTGCTCACGCCGGTGCTGGCTGGGGAACAGCGTTTCGAGGACATCATCCTCAACGATCTGGACTGGTATCGGCAGCACGGCATTCGCCTGCATCTGGGCCGCCGGGTGGTGCGCATCGACCGCGCACGGCGCCGGGTGATCGCTGACGACGGCAGCGAAACACAATACGACCGTCTGCTGCTGGCCACCGGCTCCCGACCCTTCATCCCGCCACTGCCCGGCCATGACCTGGCCGGCGTCATCGGCTATCGCGACATCGCTGACACCCGCGCCATGCTCGACGCTGCCGAACGCTATCGTCACGCGGTAGTCGTCGGCGGCGGCCTACTCGGCCTGGAAGCGGCCAACGGCCTGCGTCAGCGCGGCATGCAGGTGACCGTGCTGCACCGCGGCGAGTGGCTGCTGGATCGCCAGCTGGACCGCACCGCCGGCAAGTTACTGCAACGTACCCTGGAGGCACGCGGCATACATTTCCGTCTGGCCGCCACCACCGAGCGCCTGCTGGGCGGGGAAGACAGCCGGGTGCGTGCCGTCTGCCTGCGCGGCGGCGAGCAACTGCCCGCCGAGCTGGTAGTGATGGCCACGGGCATCCGGCCCAACGCCGAACTGGCCGAGGAAGCCGGCCTGCCCTGCCAGCAGGGCATTCGCGTCGACGACACCTTGCAGACCTTTGATCCACGCATCTATGCCGTGGGCGAATGCGTCAGTCATCGCGGCATCAGCTACGGGCTGGTGGCGCCGCTGTTCGAGCAGGCACGGGTGTGCGCCACGCATCTGGCGCGCCTGGGCATCGGTCGCTATGCAGGCTCGCTGTTGTCGACCCGCCTCAAGGTGAGCGGCATTGATCTGTTCTCGGCCGGCGATTTCACCGGTGACGCCGACACGCAAGCCATCACCCTGCGGGACCCCTCCGGGAGCATCTACCGCAAACTGGTGGTGCGCAACGACCGCCTGGTGGGCGCCTGTCTGTTTGGTGACAGTGCGCAAAGCGCCTGGTACCAGCGACTGATCCGCGACGGTGCGAGCATCGCCGACTGCCGTGAGCGGCTGATGTTCGGTGAGGCACAGGAGACTCGCCATGCCGGATGACCGCCAGAGCACCGCCGCCACCTGTTGCTACTGCGGGGTCGGCTGCGGCGTACTGATCGAGCACGACGGCCAGCGCATCCTCGGGGTGCGCGGCGATCCGGCCCATCCGGCCAATCAGGGCCGGCTGTGCAGCAAGGGTGCGAGCCTGCACCTGAGCGGTGATCTGGCCAGCCGCGCCCTGTACCCGGAGCTGCGCCTGGGCAAGACCCTGGGCCGCAGTCGGACCGACTGGGACAGCGCGCTGGAACATGCCGCCGAGCGCTTCGCCGCGACGATCCGGGAACATGGCCGGCAGAGCGTCGCCTTCTATGTCTCCGGCCAGTTGCTCACCGAGGACTACTACGCCTTCAACAAGCTGGCCCGCGCGCTGATCGGTACACCACACATCGACAGCAACTCGCGGCTGTGCATGTCCAGCGCCGTGGTGGGCTATAAGCGCAGCCTGGGCGCCGATGCACCGCCCAGCGCCTACGAGGATGTAGAGCTGGCCGACTGCGTGCTGATCATTGGCGCCAACCCCGCCTTCGCCCATCCGGTGCTGTTTCGCCGGTTGGAAGCCGCCAAGGCGCAGCGCCCGCAGATGCGCGTCATCGTGGTCGACCCACGGCGCACCGACAGCTGCGAGCTAGCCGACTTGCATCTGCCGCTGCAGCCGGGGACCGACGTGGCGCTGCTGCATGGGCTGCTGCATATCCTGCTGCGTGACCAGCGCATCGATCACCGCTATATCGCCGAACACACCGAAGGCTTCGAGGCGTTGCAAAGCCTGGTACAGGAATACCCGCCGGAGCGGGTCAGCCAACTGTGCGGGCTACATGAGGACGCTCTGGAACAGGCGGCGCGCTGGATCGGTGATGCCCCCGGCTTTCTGTCGCTGTGGTGCATGGGCCTCAACCAGTCCAGCAGCGGCAGCGCCAAGAACAGCGCGCTGATCAACCTGCACCTGGCCACCGGGCAGATCGGCCGGCCCGGCGCCGGTCCCTTCTCGCTGACCGGTCAGCCCAACGCCATGGGCGGCCGGGAAAGCGGCACCCTGGCAAATCTGCTGCCCGGACATCGGGAAGCCGACAATGCCGAGCACCGCGCCGAGGTCGCCCGCTACTGGGGGGTCGACAGCATTCCCGGCGCCGGGCTGAGCGCCGTCGAGCTGTTCGACGCCGTGGCCGACGGCCGCATCCAGGCGCTGTGGATCGCCTGCACCAACCCGGCGCAGTCGATGCCCGACCAGCAGCGCATCCACGCGGCGCTGGCGGCCTGCCCCTTCGTGATTGTGCAGGAAGCATTCGCCAGCACCGAGACCTGCGCCTATGCGGACCTGCTGCTGCCCGCCGCCAGCTGGGGCGAGAAGGCAGGCACGGTGACAAATTCGGAGCGACGCATCAGCCCTGTGCGCCAGGCGGTGCCGCCACCCGGCGCTGCGCGGCCGGACTGGGCCATCGTCTGCGACTTCGCGCGCCGTCTGGAGCAGCGCCTGCGGCCCGGCCTGCCCAGTCTGTTCGCTTTCGATTCGGCGCTGGCGCTGTTCGAGGAGTTCACACCGCTTACCGCTGGGCGCGATCTGGACTACTCGGGACTCAGCCATGCCCTGCTCGACCGCCTCGGTCCGCAGCAATGGCCGTTCCCGGCCGGCGCCCGCCAGGGCACGCCACGCCTGTACGCCAATGGCCGCTTTCCGACACCCAGCGGACGGGCGCGCTTCATCGCCGAGCCATATCGAGCCCCGCTCGAAGCGGCGGATCGCGCGTTCCCGTTGCTGCTCAATACCGGGCGACTGCGCGACCAGTGGCACGGCATGAGTCGGACCGGCAGCGCCGCACAATCGTTCGGCCATGCGCCGGAACCGCTGCTGGGCCTGCATCCGCATGATCTGGCCGGTCTGGGCCTGCGTGGCGGTGATCTGGTAACGGTGGCCAGTCGACGCGGCAAACTGGTGCTGCCGGCGCAGAGCGATCCCGGGCTGCGTCGGGGCCATGTCTGGCTGCCGATGCACTGGGGCGACCGCTTCCTCCAGGGGCTGGGCAGCAATGTGCTGAGCCAGCCGGGGTTCGATCCGCTGTCGCGCCAGCCGGAGCTGAAGCTCAGCGCCGTTTCGGTCACGCCGATTGATCTGCCCTGGCGGCTGTATGTGCTGGTGGAGGGCTGCGGACTGTCGCATCTGGATGCGCTGCGCCCGCTGCTGGCGGACTTTCCCTATGCCAGCCTGGGATTGCTGGGCCGTGAACGCACGGCGCTGGTGATTCGCGCCGCCCATCACCAGGCGCCGCCACGGCAATGGCTGGCGCGCCTGGACCGGATGCTGGCGCTGCGGGAGCCCCTGCTCGCCTACGACGACCCGGACGCCGGGATCAGCAAACGCCTGCGCCTCGAACAGGGTCGCCTCACCGCACTGCGCCTGGCCGGCGAAACCCTCGGTCGCGACTGGCTGACCGCGCTGTGGCGTGGCGGCGAGCCGATCGGGGGTTCCCCGTACCGCTTACTGGCACCGACGCCCGGCGAGACGATCACCGAGCGCCTGGTGTGCAACTGCCTGAATGTCACGGCAGAGCGCATCCAGGCGGGACTTACCCGTGGCCTGGGGCTAGCGGAGCTGCAGCGCGAACTGCGCTGCGGCACCCAGTGCGGTTCCTGTCTGCCGGAGATCCGCCGCATGGTCAGGAGCACCGTCAGCGGCTGCGCTATACCTTGAAACCCGGACTCAAGGACATCAGACAGCGGAAACACCTGGCTGCAGGGCGCCGTCCGGCAAGGCCTCCGGCCCGCTGGTGCTCTTCCCTTCCCCGGCCAATAAAAAACCGGGGCCCCTTCAGGCCCCGGTCCGGGTCACGCAGAACGAGTGGGCCTCACTCGACCTGCGCTTCCACCTCGGCTTCCACGCGACGGTTGATGGCGCGACCGGCCTCGGTGGCGTTGTCCGCCACCGGGCGGGTTTCGCCATAACCGATCGAGTCGACGCGGCGCCCTTCGATGTCGTACTGCTCCACCAACACATTGCGCACGGAGCGCGCCCGCCGATTGGAGAGATCCTGGTTGTACGCCTCGGTGCCGATCGAGTCGGTGTGTCCTTCCACTACCGTGGTGGTCTGCGGGAACTGCTGCATGAATTCCGCCAGGTTGCGGATATCGTCGTAGCTGTCCTCACGCACCACGTCCTTGTCGAAATCGAACTTCACGTCCAGCTCGACCCGCACCGCCTCGGGAATGGGTTCGGCTTCCACAAACGACTCATAGACTGGCTCGGGCTCCGCCTGAGCCACTTCCTGACGGCCACCGCCAAAGTTCAGGCCAACGCCCACGCCAGCCATCCACTCGCTGTCGCCCTGGTCGATGTTGTGCATGCCATCCACACCCGCACGGGCGAAGAAGTTCTCACTGAAGTAGACCTTCACCCCGGCACCGACATTGGCGATGGTGCTACGGTCGCGTCCGCCGCGATCCACCTGGCCGATGCTCTGATGAGCCATACCGGCCGACAGGTACGGTCGTACGCCGGGACCTGGCTCGCCGAAGTGATAGACCGCATCGAGGGAGGTCAGACTGCCCTTGATGTTCTTGTGCCCGCCGGGCAGCACTGGATCTTCCGAGGTGAGATCGTGGTATTCGCCGTGCGAGATGCCCAGGGAGACATCATCCGTGAGGAAGTAGCTGGCCCCGGCCCCGTAAAGCTCGCCTTCGCTTTCGATATCGCGACGGCTGTCGGGGTAGTACTGCTTGGCGAACACTTCCACCTCGACGGCGCCCTGGCCCTGTGCCAACGCGTGCGCGGATGTCGCGGCGACAACAGCGCCAATGACCGCGCCTAAGGTGTTTTTGAGCCTCATCCGTAAATCCCCATCTGAATGGTATGGATGGCTCCCCCCAAAAAAGAGGAGTCACCATTCAGAGAGGCGGAGCGCTTACAAAGTTTCCGCGCTGCCGGCGAATTTTTCGCGCATACGGTCCAGCGCGCGCTTGTAGCGCATCTTGGTGGCGCTCAGGCCCATATGCATGATGTCGGCGATTTCCTGGAATTCCAGCTCGGCAACAAAGCGCAGGATGAGGATTTCCCGGTCGATGGGATTGACGTGCACCAGCCAGCGATCCAGTCCGCCCTTGTCCTCGACATTCGAGGTCTTCTCCTCCGAAGCCTCTTCCTGGGGTTCCAGGCTGAGCGCATCGACGAGGCGGCGCTTGCGGCGTTCCTTGCGGTACTGGGTGATGCACTCGTTGTAAGTGATGCTGTACAGCCAGGTCTTGAACTTGGACTTGCCTTCAAAGTTCTTCAGGCCGTACAGCACCTTGAGCATCACTTCCTGGCAGACGTCGTCGGCATCCCGATCGTTGCCCAGGTACCGCGCACAGACGTTGAACAGCGTGCGCTGATAGCGACGCATGAGTTCTTCGTAAGCGCGGGTGATATGAAAAAGTTCCTGATGCGCACGCGCGACCAGCTCTTCGTCGGAGAGCTCACGAGGGTCATAGCGCTGGCCGGACTGCTGGACTTTGTTCAAAACGAATCGTCGAGAATTGAGGCGGATGCGCAGCGAACGACCGGGTGGTCATTGCGGCGCGATACGATAACAGGAAATGCCGCCTCAACGGCTGTTCACGCGATGTTCGAGCAGCGTCTTATTGGCTATTGACACCAGCTGGTCGTCGGGAGTGAGCAAAACGGTCTTTACCGTGCCGATTTCTTCGATCTGCCCATGAATGTCGCCGATCTCGATGTCCTGGCCCACATCATAGAGTTCGCGCACATAGATGCCGGCGATGATCTGCCCGGCAATTTCCCGACTGCCCAGACCCAGCGCCAGCGCGGCGGCGAGGCCAACCGAAATCAGCACAATGGCGATGACGGTGTTGAGCAGATCGGTCTTCACTTCCAGCTGACCGATAGCCACCGAAATGCTGATGATGATGATCATGGCCTGGGCGACACGCCCCAGGCTGGCGGCGTAATCCAGACCCACGCTTTCCGCGGCGCCACGTACCAGGCCGTTGACCAACTGCGCCAGCAGCACGCCGGCCAGCAACACCAGCGCCCCACCGAAGACCTTGGGCAGGTACAGGGCAAAGACATCGAGGGTGGCCGACACCCGCTGCAGACCCAGGGAGTCGGCGGCCGACACCAGGAACACCAGCAGCACGAACCAGTAGACGATCTTGCCAATCAGCGTGGAGACCGGCACCTGAATGCCGATGCGCGCCATCATCTTGGTCAGGCCGGTGCCGGCCATCAGCCGGTCCAGACCCACCTTGGCCAGCAGCTTGGTCAGCAGCGTATCCAGCAGCTTGGCGACCACGAAGCCCAGCAGCAGCACCACCAGGGCGCCGAACAGGCGCGGGATGAAGGCCGCTACCGAGCCCCACATGGTGCTCATGGCATTGACCAGGCTCTGGGTCCAGGGATCGAATTCCATCTTCATTCAGCCTTTTCAGCACAGCGTTTGGTAGCAGCCTGGCCAGTCGACCCGGTATTTCGGGTCCCGGCGCTCAGCGCAATCATCATGGCCTCGAACCAGTTGCCCATCAGCGAAAACAGATCGCCGACGCCCACCTGACGGTTGGCGGTCTTGAGCACACGATCAAGGGCTGCATCGTCATCATGCGGGGAAGACGGAGCGGTCTTGAGCAGGTCGCGCAAGGATTCTTCGAAGGGGTCGTGCATGCGCACCTCCGCGGAGTACAGACGGGTAGACGCGGCGGGACAAGCGAGGGTCACACGACGGACCGATCGTCCCGCTGCCGGCAGCGGGACGATGTGGAGCCTTACTCGGGCATGCTCAGCGGTTCGGGGGAGACGATGATGCCGTTGTTGTCGGCATACACGTACTGGCCGGGGCGGAAGGTTACGCCGGCGAAGGTGACGACCACGTTGAGGTCGCCGATGCCGCGCTTGTCGGTCTTCATCGGATGGCTGGCCAGCGCCTGGATGCCCAGCTCGGTCTGTGCCAGCACATCGACGTCGCGCACGCAGCCGTAGACGATGATGCCTGCCCAGCCATTCTTCGCCGCCTTCTCGGCCAGCATGTCACCCAGCAGAGCGCGACGCAGCGAGCCGCCACCGTCAACCACCAGCACCTTGCCTTCGCCGGCCAGATCGACCTGCTCCTTGACCAGCGAGTTGTCCTCGAAGCACTTGACGGTGACGATCTGGCCACCGAAAGAGTCGTGACCGCCAAAGTTGGCGAACATCGGCTCGACCACCTGGACCAAATCCGGGTAGGCGTCGCACAGGTCAGGGGTGACGTATTGCATGCTGAACTCCTTGAATATGGGTGCTGCTGCGGGGCGCACATCTTAGCCGCAGCGCTCCCGTTAGCACAGGGTCTCGCGCTCGGCCGATGCCGCGACAGACGCCGACGCGGTGTTCTGCCGTTGCAGCCAGTCGACCAACAACGGCCAGACATCGCGCTGCGCCGCCTTGCTGATCAGCATCTCGACATGGCCGAAGGAACTGGCGAAACCGTTCTTCGGCCCCAGACACAGGTGTTCGCGGCTGGCCG
>DATJDB010000202.1:0-15529 GCA_035497635.1 Pseudomonas sp.
GAGAGCGGGGCCGTCGAGCCGTCGTGGGTGCGTATCATGGGATTATCCGAGCAGCTGAGGCAGGCGATCGGCCGAACCCTGCGGCAACCGGATCTCCACCGCCACGGGCAGATGATCGGAAATCTGCGCGTCCAACACTTCGACCCGCTCCAGGCCCAGTTCCGGGCTGAGCAGAATGTGGTCCAGGCAGCGCTGCGGACGCCAGCTGGGAAACGTGGCGCAGACCTGTGGGGCGATCAGTCCGAGATCGCGCAGGGGCGAATGTTCGAGCAGATCCACCGCCTGGGTGTTCATGTCGCCCATCAGTACCACGTGACGGAAGTCACCGAGCAGCTCGCGGATGTAGGACAACTGGCGGGTGCGTGCGCGCGCACCCAGCGCCAGGTGCATCATCACCACCGCCAGCGCGTCCGGACCCTCGCCGAAGCGCAGCAGCATGGCGCCGCGCCCGGCGGGGCCGGGCAATGGATGATCTTCCAACTGATGCGGGCGCAGGCGGCTGAGCACGCCGTTGCTGTGCTGGGCAAGACGCCCCAGGTTGCGGTTGAGCTGCTGGTACCAGTAGGGAAAGTCGCCAAGCTGGGCCAGATGCTCGACCTGGTTGACGAAGCCCGAGCGCAGGCTGCCGCCGTCCACTTCCTGCAGAGCCACCAGGTCGTAGTCGGCGAGCAGCTCGCCAATGCGCTGCAGGTTCACGCCGCGTCCGGCATGCGGCAGCAGGTGCTGCCAGCTGCGAGTCAGGTAGTGGTGGTAGCGCTGGGTGGTGATGCCGACCTGGATGTTGAAGCTGAGCAGACGCAGGCGCCCATCCGCCGGCAGGCCCGCAGGCGTGCCGCTATGGGGATTGATGCGCGCCTCGCGCTGTGTGGAAGTCCTCACGATACGCTGTCTGAGCATGTCGGGACTGCGCTCCCGTATAACGCCTTACTGAGCTGCGCGCTCGCGGGCGATCAGATGATCGGCCAGATCAACGGCCTGCTGCATGCCACCAGCCGAGCCCAGGTCCAGTCGGTATTTACCGTTGATCACCAGCACCGGCACGCCGGTGACCTGGTAGGCGATGGCCAGCTTCTTGGCCTTTTCCATCTGGCTCTTCACGCCAAAGGAGCCGTAGGTCTTGAGGAACGCATCCGGATTGACGCCCTGGCCAGCCAGGAACTCGGCCATCTCCTTGGGCGCGGCCAGCTTGCGGCCTTCGCGATGCAGCGCGGCAAACACCGCCTCGTGCACCGACGGCTCGACCTTCATGGCCTCCAGGGCGATGAACAGCTGGCCATGGGTGTTCCACACGCCACCGAACAGGGCCGGCACGCGAACAAAATTCACATCATCGGGCAGGGTTTCGGCCCAGGCATTGATAACCGGCTCGAACTGGTAGCAGTGCGGGCAGCCGTACCAGAACAGTTCGACCACTTCGATCTTGCCGGGCTGGGAGACCGGCACCGGACTGCTCAGCTCCATGTAATGCTTGCCAGCCTGGTAATCGGCGGCATGGGCGGGCAGGGACAGCAGACTGGCGACCGCCAGCAGGGCACTGAAAAGCAGGGTGCGCATGCAAGAACTCCTCGACTGGATAACGGCTCTGGCCGTTTGGACCGCTGGGCGGCCGGTGCGTCGCTGGATTTTAACCACAGGCGCAAAAAAAAAGGGCAGCTCGCGCTACCCTTTTTTCGGTCTTACGACAATCAGTGCAGACCCTGGATGTAGCTGGACAGCGCTTGGATGTCCTTGTTGCTCAGCTTGGCGGCGATGGCGCGCATGATCATCGTGTCGCCATCATTGGTGCGCACGCCTTCGCGGAAATCGGTCAGCTGCTTGGCAACGTAGGCAGCGTGCTGGCCGTTCAGCTTCGGATAGGCGGCGGCAGCGTTGCCAATGCCGTTCGGTGCGTGGCAGCCGGTGCAGGAGGGCATGCCCTCGGCCAGCTTGCCACCGCGCCACAGGGCCTCGCCACGCTCGACCAGTGCCGGATCGGCGGCGCCGATGCTGCCTTTCTGGCTGGAGTAGTAGGCGGCGATGTCGGCCAGGTCCTGGTCGCTGAAGGCGTCCAGCATGGCGGTCATTTCCAGCACCTTGCGACCGACACCTTCGGCGGCGCCCGGAGTGGAACCGGCCTTGATGTCCTGCATTTGCTTGAGCAGGTAACGCTCACCCTGGCCAGCCAGCTTCGGGAAGTTCGGCGCGGCGCTGTTACCGTCCGCGCTGTGGCAGGCGGAGCAGAGCATGACCTTGTTCTGACCGGCTGCAGCGTCGCCTGCGGCCTGTGCGGCGCCGGTGATGCCCAGGGTCAACAGCAGACTCACGAGTACTTTGTTCATCAGGCTAATCCAATAACGGCTAAGGGTGAGAGGAGCTCGGTCCGAGGCCCGCGTCTATGCGCGTTCTGGCGTCAAGGTCCCGTTAGGCTTCGCTCCAAACGCAGAGCAAAGCGCACACAAAATCGGCGGCATTATATACTTGCGCCGCCGAAACGGAAACGAAACCGCCCCCTGCGACCCCGAGTCGCACCCCTGGAAACCCTCATGTCTACCAAGAATCCGATCGTCGGGCTGTGCCAACAGGCCACCTTTCTCATCAGCGCCGCCAAGGTGGATCAGTGTCCTGACGACCTGGGCCGGGAGATCGCCTTTGCCGGGCGTTCCAATGCCGGCAAGTCCAGTGCGCTCAACACCCTGACCCATGCCAACCTGGCGCGCACCTCGAAAACACCGGGCCGCACCCAGCTGCTCAACTTCTTCCGTCTCGACGATGAACGTCGCCTGGTCGACCTGCCGGGCTACGGCTACGCCAAGGTGCCGATTCCGCTCAAGCTGCACTGGCAGATGCACCTGGAGGCCTATCTGAGCAGCCGCGTCAGCCTGGCCGGCGTGGTGTTGATGATGGACATCCGCCATCCGCTCACCGAGTTCGACAGCATGATGCTCGACTGGGCCAGAAACAGTGGCATGGCGCTGCACATTCTGCTCACCAAGGCCGACAAGCTGGCCTTCGGGGCAGCCAAGAACGCTCTGCTCAAGGTGCAGAAGGACGTGCGTGAGGGCTGGGGAGACAACATCAGCGTCCAGCTGTTCTCCGCGCCCAAGCGCCAGGGCATCGAGGAAGCCCAGGCCGTGCTGGCACGCTGGCTGGGACTGGGCGAAGAAAACGCCTCACAGGCCTGACCGGGCCGCCGGATCGCCGGGCCGCCAAATCGCAGGCAAAAAAAACCTCGAACTTCGTATGGGGAGGGGGAAGTTCGAGGTTCAATTCCGTTTCACCAAGCGGCGATCGGATATCTGCCAACACTAAACACAACAAGGAGCATTGAACGGCTTCACCCATTCAGAGGCTCTGACATACCCGACTCGAAATAAGTTCAGCCGACCGCAAAAAAATTTCGTAGCCGCCCGCTGATTCAGTGTGCCTCGTCCCAGTTGGCGCCCTCGCCGGCCTCCACCAGCAGCGGCACGGACAGCTCCGCCGCCTGGCTCATCAGCCTGACCAGCGGTTCGCGCACCTGCGCCAGTAGGTCCTCGCGCACTTCCAGCACCAGTTCATCGTGCACCTGCAGGATCACCCGGGCATCCAGGCCGCTCCCGCTCAGCCAGTCATCCACGGCGACCATGGCGCGCTTCATGATGTCCGCCGCAGTGCCCTGCATCGGCGCGTTGATCGCGGTGCGCTCGGCGGCCTTGCGCATGGCGCCGTTGCGCGACTGGATTTCCGGTAGATACAGCCGGCGCCCGAACAAGGTTTCGACGTAGCCCTGCTCGCGCGCCTGTTCGCGAGTGCGCTCCATGTAGGCCAGCACGCCGGGGTAACGGGCGAAGTACAGGTCGATGTAGGCCTGCGCTTCCTTGCGATCCACGCCGATCTGCTTGGCCAGGCCAAAGGCGCTCATGCCGTAGATCAGCCCGAAGTTGATCGCCTTGGCGCGACGCCGTTGTTCGTTGCTGACCTGCTCCAGCGGTACGCCAAACACCTCGGCGGCGGTGGCGCGGTGCACATCCAGGCCCAGGCGGAAGGCATTCAGCAGGCTTTCGTCCTGGGCCAGGTGCGCCATGATGCGCAGCTCGATCTGCGAGTAGTCGGCGGCCAGCAACCGATAGCCGGCCGGCGCGACGAAGGCCTGCCGAATGCGCCGGCCCTCGGCGGTGCGGATCGGGATGTTCTGCAGGTTCGGGTCGCTGGAGGATAAACGTCCCGTGGCGGTCACCGCCTGGTGATAGGTGGTGTGAATGCGCCCGGTACGCGGATTGATCTGCTCCGGCAGGCGATCGGTATAAGTGCTCTTCAGCTTGCTGACCTGGCGGTAATGCATGATCACCTGTGGCAGCGGATAGCCTTCCTCGGCCAGTTCGGCCAGCACGCTTTCGGCGGTGGACGGCTGACCGGTGGCGGTCTTGGCACGCACCGGCAGGCCCAGCTTTTCGTAGAGGATGGCGCACAGCTGCTTGGGCGAGCCGAGATTGAATTCCTCACCGGCGATGGCGTAGGCCTCGCGCTCCAGCTCCACCATGCGCTCGCCCAGTTCCAGGCTCTGTTTGCCGAGCAGTTGCGCATCCACGTAGGCGCCGTTGCACTCGATGCGCGCCAGCACCGGCACCAGCGGCATCTCGATGTCGCGCAGCACGCCGGCCAGGCTGGGAATCGCCTGCAGGCGCTCCCACAGTGTCTGATGCAACGCCTGCGCCACGTCCGCGCCCTCGGCTGCATAGGGTCCGGCCTGCTCCAGCGCCACCTGATCGAAGCTTAATTGTTTGGCACCCTTGCCGGCGATGTCTTCCAGGCGCGTGGTGCTGCGCCCCAGGTATTTCAGCGCCAGGCTGTCCAGATCATGGCGGGTCGCGGTGGAATCCAGCGCGTAGGATTCCAGCATGGTGTCGAAGGCCACGCCGCGCAGGGCAATGCCATAGCGCACCAGCACCTCGATATCCGCCTTGCCGTGCTGGACGATTTTCGGCCGCGCCGGGTCTTCCAGCAGCGGCTTGAGCGCCGCCAGCGCCTCGTTGCGGTCAATCTGCACGGGCACGCCCATGTAGCTGTGCGCCAGCGGCAGGTAAGCCGCCTCGCCGGGTGCCACGGCAAAGGCCAGACCGACCAGATCAGCCTGCTGCGGGTCGCTGCCGTTGAGCTTGGTATTGAAGGAAAAATGCTCGGCCTTGCCCAGCCGTTCCAGCCAGGCTTGGAAATCCACCGGATCGGTAAGAATGGCGTACTGCACGGGCGCCGCTTCCTCGGCGCCAGCCTGCCCGGCCAAGAGATCATCCGTAGCGGTTGTGGCTGTGGCCGCCGGTGCCGCAGGCGCCTCGCGCAACAGCGCATCCAGCCAGTTGCGGAATTCCAGCTGGCGGTACAGCTCGATCAGCGCCTCGCGCTGCGGTTCGCCCGGATGCAGCTGATCGACATCCAGCTCCAGCGCCACATCGGTCTTGATGGTGGCCAGTTGGTAGGACAGATAGGCTGCCTCGCGGTGTTCGGCCAGCTTGGCGCCCAGGGTCTTGGCACCGCGAATCGGCAGCTCGGCAACCTTGTCCAGGTTGGCGTACAACCCATCCATGCCGCCGGCGATGCCGTTGAGCAGACCCTGCGCGGTCTTCTCGCCGACACCTGGCACGCCGGGAATGTTGTCTACCTTGTCGCCCATCAGCGCCAGGTAGTCGATGATCAGCTCAGGACCGACCCCGAACTTGGCTTTCACGCCTTCGATGTCATAGACGCTGCCGGTCATGGTGTTGACCAGGCACACATGCGGACAGACCAGCTGCGCCATATCCTTGTCGCCGGTGGAGATCACCACGTCGCGGCCCAGGCCGGCGCAACGCCGCGCCAGGGTGCCGATCACGTCGTCGGCCTCGACGCCTTCCACGCACAGCAACGGCAGACCCAGGGCGCGGACGCTGGCATGCAGCGGCTCGACCTGCACACGCAGGTCGTCGGGCATCGGCGGGCGATGCGACTTGTAATGCTCGAACAGTTCATCCCGGAAGGTCGGCCCCTTGGCATCGAAGACCACGGCGAAAGGGCTGTCCGGGTACTGCTTGCGTAGGCTGAGCAACATGTTCAGCACACCCTTCACCGCGCCGGTAGGCAGGCCGGTCGAAGTCATCAGCGGCGGCAGGGCGTGAAAGGCGCGGTACAGGTAGGACGAACCGTCCACCAGGACGAGGGGCGCTTGACTCATGTGCAGGTCGACCTTTTGCGCGGGCACGGCGCTAGAATGTCCGTACCTATTGATGGAAATATCGGGGCAAAGGGTACCATGCGCGCTTTCAATCACCTGCTGTTGGCCGGGCTGCTGGCCCTGCCGCTGTACGCTGCGGCCCAGGATCCGGTAGACGCCGAACCGGACATCACCATTCGCCAGGATGGCGACAAGCGCATCGAGGAATACCGGGTCAACGGCTTCCTCTATGCGGTCAAGGTAACGCCCAAGAAGGGGCCGCCCTATTTTCTGGTGCGCGCCGATGGCAGCGATAATTTCGTGCGGGCCGACAAGCCCGACATGCTGATTCCCGCCTGGGAAATCTTCCGCTGGTAAGCCGCCATGTCCGTGTTCACACCACTCGAGCATCACGAACTGGAAGACTTCCTGGCCCCCTACGGGCTGGGTCGCTTGGTGGATTTCCAGGGCATCGCCGAGGGCACCGAGAACAGCAACTTCTTCGTCAGCCTGGAGCAGGGTGAGTTCGTCCTGACCCTGGTGGAGCGGGGCGCGAAGGACGAGCTGCCGTTCTTCATCCAGCTGCTCGACGTGTTGCACGACGCCGGGCTGGCGGTGCCCTTTGCCCTACGCACCCGTGACGGCGAAGCCCTGCGGCAGCTGGCCGACAAGCCGGCGCTGCTGCAGCCGCGTCTGCCTGGCCGGCATGTGCATACGCCCAACGCGCACCATTGCGCCGAACTGGGCGACTGGCTGGCCCGCCTGCACCTGGCCACCCGTGATGCGCCTCTGGAACGACCCAGCGACCGGGGCCTGGGCTGGATGCTGGAGCAAGGCCCCAGCGTGGCCCTGAGCCTGCCCGAGGAACAGTTGCCGCTGCTGCGCGGCGCGCTGGCCGAGCTACACGTGTTGGCCGACCGCCTGCGCGCACTGCCGCGTGCCAACCTGCACGCCGACCTGTTCCGCGACAACGCGCTGTTCGAGGGCAGCCACCTGACCGGGGTAATCGATTTCTACAACGCCTGCTCGGGTCCGATGCTTTACGATCTGGCGATCTGCGTGAACGACTGGTGCTCGGACGCCGACGGTCAGCTTGACCACGGCCGCACCGAAGCGCTGCTCGGCGCCTATTCGGCGCGCCGACGCTTCCATCCGGCCGAGGCCAAACTGTGGCCGGCGATGCTGCGCGTCGCCTGCCTGCGTTTCTGGCTGTCGCGGCTGATCGCCGCCGAGGAGCACCGCGACCGGGGCGTGCTGATCAAGAATCCCGAGGAGTTTCGCCGTCTGCTCGAGCGACGGCAGCAGGTCGACTCGGCATTGCCTTTCGCGCTCTGAGCGGAGCAAGCTCGCAGCGTCATCCAGTCGGAATCGCGCCCTATGGATCATAGCCAGCCGTTGCCACCCAGCCTGTACGCCGAACTGCGCAGCGGTTGGGCCGCCCGCGCCCGGGCCAACCCGCTGATCACCTATGGCCTGGCGGCCGCCGCCGCCGTGGTGATCGCCCTGCTGATCGCCAGCATTTTCTATGCCCTGCGCAACGGTCACAGCGTGCACCTCAACTACGCCTTGCTCGGCGGCGGCGCCGGTTTCGCCACCACTGCGCTGGGCGCGCTGCTCGCTGCTGGATTGCGCACCGTGCATGTACGTACCCAGGACAGCATGCTGGGCTTCACCGCCGGCATGATGCTGGCGGCCAGCGCCTTCTCGTTGATCCTGCCGGGTCTGGATGCCGCCGAAGCCCTGTTCGGCAGCGCCCCAGCCGCGGCCTTTACCGTGGTGGTCGGCCTGGCGCTCGGCGTGCTGCTAATGCTCGGCCTCGACTACTTCACTCCTCATGAACACGAGAGCACCGGCCCCTGCGGCCCGGACTGCGAGCGCCTGAACCGGGTGTGGCTGTTCGTGCTGGCGATCATCCTGCACAACATCCCGGAAGGCATGGCCATCGGCGTCAGCTTCTCGGCCGGCGACCTCAGCGTCGGCCTGCCGCTGACCTCGGCCATCGCCATCCAGGACATTCCCGAAGGGATGGCGGTGGTACTGGCGCTGCGGGTGGTGGGGATGTCGCTGTTCGGCGCGGTGCTGGTGTCCATCGCCTCGGGTCTGATGGAGCCGCTGGGCGCGCTGGTCGGCCTGGGCATCTCCAGCGGCTTTGCGGTCGCCTACCCGGTAAGCCTGGGCCTGGCCGCCGGGGCAATGATCTTCGTGGTGTCTCACGAGGTGATTCCGGAGACCCACCGCAACGGTCACCAGACCCCGGCGACCATCGGCCTGATGGCGGGCTTCGGGGTGATGATGTTTCTGGATACCGCATTGGGTTGAAGGATGCACGGAGGGCGGTCGGCACTGTTCCGGCCGCCGTGGTGGCCAACGCATCGCGTTGACCACCCTACGATCCAGCACGAACCCTGTAGGAGCGACTTCAGTCGCGAGCTTTTGGCACCCCGCAGCAGAAGAGCATCGCGGCTGAAGCCGCTCCCACACCAACAAAAAGCCCCGGCATTGCCGGGGCTTTTTGTTTCAGGCGCAGCCTAGCCACACTTGGAATGCCCGCAGTTCAGGCACGTGGCGCAGCCATCCATCTGCACCACGGCCTTGGTGCTGCACTTGCCGCACAGCTGGGCGCCGGCGGGGAAGTCGTCGCCCGGTTCGGCAGTCGATGCACCCTGAGTGGCCTCGTAGGCGGCGCGCTTGTCCGCCAGGTACTGGCGCTGAGCTTCATCCAGACCCTGGCCTTCCATCATGCCGATGCTGATCAGATGGCGTTCCACCACGCCGCCGATCTCGGCGACGATCGACGGCATGTAGATGCCGCCCTTCTTCAGGTAGCCGCCGCGCGGGTCGAACACCGCCTTCATTTCTTCCACCAGGAAGGTGCAGTCGCCGCCCTTGCGGAACACGGCGGACATAATGCGGGTGAGCGCCACGATCCACTGGAAGTGGTCCATGTTCTTCGAGTTGATGAAAATCTCGAAGGGACGACGCTGCTCGTACGGCGTGCCGGCGTTGAGCACCACATCGTTGAGGGTCACGTACAGGGCGTGCTCGAACAGCGGCGACTTGATCTTGTAGGTCATGCCGATCAGGGTTTCCGGACGCTGTAGCGTCTCGTCCATCTGTACCGGCGCGACAGCGGCGGGTGCCGCAGCCGGACGGGGCGCGGCAGCCGTTTCGCTTTCCTTGGCGGCGGGGCGCTCCAGGGCCTGATCGACCACCTTGAAGCCCTTGATGCGTTTTTCAATCTTCACGGTCATTGCTATCTACTCCCGGCCGGACGCCCCCGGCGCCCAGCCCTGCAAAAATGAAACGGCCTCAGTACTTGCCGTAATAGCCTTCCTTGAGGGCATCGAACAGGTTGGCGGCGGTGTTCACCTCGCCGTCATACTCGACCATCGCGTTGCCCTTGAACTCGACCACGCTGCCGTCTTCCAGCTCGAAGCGGTACAGGGTGTTCTCCAGGTCCGCTTCCTTGACCAGCACGCCCTGGAACGCCTTGGGGTTGAAGCGGAAGGTGGTGCAACCCTTCAGGCCCTGGCGCCAGGCGTAGCGGTAGATGTCCTTGAAGGCCTCGAACGGATAGTCGGTCGGCACGTTGGCGGTCTTGGAAATCGACGAGTCCACCCACTTCTGGGCGGCGGCCTGGATGTCCACGTGCTGGGTCGGACCGATGTCATCGGCGGCCACGAAGTAGTCGGGCAGCTTGCAGACCGGATCGTCACTGCCCGGCTCGGCCTTGGGGTTGACCAGGCTGCGGTAGGCGAGCAGCTCGAAGCTCAGCACGTCGACCTTTTCCTTGGCCTTGCGACCGGTACGAATCACGTTGCGCGAGTACTTGTGGGCGAAGCTCGGCTCGATGCCGTTGGAGGCGTTGTTGGCCAGGCTCAGGCTGATGGTGCCGGTCGGCGCGATGGAGCTGTGGTGCGTGAAGCGCGCGCCCTGCTCGGCCAGCGCCTCGATCAGCTGCGGCGCGTATTCGGCCAGGCGCTGCATGTAGCGCGAGTACTTGGCGTGCAGCACACGGCCAGGCACCTTGTCGCCGACCTTGTAGCCGTCCTTCGCCATCTCCGGGCGCTTGCGCAGTATCTCGGCGGTGACCTCGAATTCTTCGGCCAGCAGCGGTGCCGGGCCTTTCTCGCGGGACAGCTCCAGCGCTTCTTCCCAGCCGACCAGGGCCATTTCGCGCGCCACTTCTTCAGTGAACACGCAGGCCTCGGTGCTGCCGTAGCGCATCTTCAACAGGGTCAGGGTCGAGCCCAGGCCCAGGAAGCCCATACCGTGACGGCGCTTGTGCATGATCTCGTGGCGTTGCTGCTCCAGCGGCAGGCCGTTGATCTCCACCACGTTGTCCAGCATCCGGGTGAAGATGCGCACCACCTTGCGGTACTTGTCCCAGTCGAAACGCGCTTCGGCGCCGAACGGGTCGATCACGAAGCGGGTCAGGTTCACCGAGCCCAGCAGGCAGGAACCGTAGGGCGGCAGCGGCTGCTCGCCGCACGGGTTGGTGGCGCGGATGGCCTCGCACCACCAGTTGTTGTTCAACTGATTGACGCGGTCGATGAGGATGAAGCCCGGCTCGGCGAAGTCATAGGTGGAGACCATGATCATGTCCCACAGATGACGCGCCTTGACGCGGCCGTACACGCGGCAGGCCACCAGGCCGTCCTCGCGCACGATGTAGTCGTCGTGGATCGGCCAGTCGCGCCAGATGACCTGCGAGTCGTCATTCAGGTCGACTTCGTTGCGCTCCTTGGGGTGCAACGGGAAGATCAGCGGCCAGTCGCCGTCGCTTTCCACCGACTGCATGAACTCGTCGGTGATCAGCAGGCTCAGGTTGAACTGGCGCAGCCGGCCATCTTCACGCTTGGCGCGGATGAATTCGCGCACGTCCGGGTGGCAGACATCAAAGGTGCCCATTTGCGCACCCCGGCGACCACCGGCGGAGCTCACGGTGAAGCACATCTTGTCGAAGATATCCATGAACGACAGCGGGCCGCTGGTGTGCGCGCCGGCACCGGAAACAAACGAGCCGCGCGGACGCAGGGTGCTGAATTCGTAGCCGATGCCGCAGCCTGCCTTTAGAGTCAGGCCGGCTTCGTGGACCTTGCCGAGTATCTCGTCCATCGAGTCGCGAATGGTCGCCGACACGGTGCAATTGATGGTTGAGGTGGCGGGCTTGTAATCCAGCGCGCCGGCGTTGGAGATGATGCGTCCGGCCGGGATCGCGCCATTGCGCAGCGCCCAGAGGAACTGCTCGTACCAGTGTTCGCGCTGGTCGGGCGCTTCCACTTCCGCCAGGGAACGGGCGACACGCTTCCAGGTGTCATCCACATCGCCATCAATGGGAGTGCCTTCCTTGTCGGTCAGACGGTATTTCTGCGCCCAGATGTCTTCGGAAGCCGGCTGCAGGGCTACTTCAAACGCCTGTTTGCTGTGTGCCGCCATCGGCCCATCGGTCTTCGCCATTGCGCGTTTGCCTCATTCGCAAGGTTAAAAAAGGCGCGGATTGTACTCTAATACCGCCCCAGCGAAAGTCCCTGGCATTTCCCCGAACACCGTATCTAGTGGGCGCAGGAACAGGCGGACACAATACCTATGCCACCGCCGGGGTCAACGGCCAAAATGACACAGGCCTGGAAATTGTGGACAGGTCTTCGCTTTAACTCAGACGCCAGGCGGCCTGGGCGCGTGCCCGCAGCTGGTCCGAAAAGAGCGAGCGGCTTTGACGCGTGCCGCTCGTCGGCTTTTGCTGCTGGCGTTGATCAGCGGTTTCGCCGAGGCGTGTGGGCTCAACCGCGCTGGCCGGCAAGCCGGCCCCACAGGGGAGAGGATTACCCGTTCAACAGCTTCCGGTTCTAGCGAGCCGCCGGAGTCAGGCAGTCGGCGAGCTGTTCGCCGAGGGTTTCCAGCAGGCGCTCATAGGCGCGGCCGTCCACGGGCAGGTCGTAACCCAGCGCATCCAGCGCGGCCAGACGCACCGGCAGCCCGTCGATCAGGGTCTGAGCCAGGCGCGGGGCCTGCGGCGGCTCGTAGAACACGCAGGTGGGACCGGCTGCGCGCAGGCGCTCGCGCAGTTCGGCCACCTGGCGCGCACCGGGCTGCATCTCACCGATGCTGAACACCCCGGCGTGGCGCAGGCCGTAGGCCTCCTCGAAATAGTCGTAGGCCTCGTGGAACACGAAGTAGGGCTGGCCCGCCAGCGGCGCCAGCCGCGTCCGCAGCCGCTGGTCCAGCACATCCAGACGCTGCTCGAAGGCCGCCAGGTTGGTCCGGTAGCGCGCGGCATTGGCCGGATCGTGCGCGGCCAGGTCGTCGGCCATGCGCGCGGCGATCAGGCGGGCGTTGGCCGGCAGCAGCCAGAGGTGGGCATCCAGGCTGCCGGGGCGATGCTCGTCGTCGTGATCGTCATGCGCCGCCTCGTCCTCATGGTCGTCGTGTCCTTCATGCTCGTCATCGTGGTCATGGCCGGCATGCTCGTCGCCGAAATGCCGCAGCTGCAGGCCCGGCAGGGTCTGCACGGCCAGGCTGGGCTCGCTGCGGCCATCCAGCACGCGGGGCAGAAAGGTCTCCAGATCCGCGCCGACCCAGTAGAACAGCCCGGCCTGGCGCAGGCGGCGCACTTCGGAGGGCTTGAGCATGTAGTGGTGCGCGGAGGCGCCCGCCGGCAGCAGTACATCGGGCGTACCGACACCGTCCTGCACGGCGGCGGCGATCAGTTGCAGGGGCTTGATGCTGGTCAGCAGCGAGACTTCCGCACGGACGGACAGCGAAGCCAGGCACAACAGCACAACGGCGGACAGACGTAGCAGCACGACAACGACACTCTGAGTGGAAAGGGTTATAGAATAACGTCTCTTCCACTCGACGTCGCCGCCATGTATCGACCCCTGCCCGACACGCCGCTGGCCTGCCTGCCCCACGACCACTCCCAGTGCGTCGATAACGCACTGGCCGACGCCGACACGCTCTGCGCCCGTCAGGGCGTGCGCCTGACCGCCCTGCGCCGGCGCGTGCTGGAGCTGGTCTGGCAGAGTCACAAGCCGCTCGGCGCCTACGACATCCTCGGCACCCTCAGCGAAGCCGACGGCCGCCGCGCCGCGCCGCCCACCGTGTACCGGGCGCTGGATTTCCTCATGGAAAACGGCCTGATCCATCGCATCGCATCGCTGAACGCCTTCATCGGCTGCATCCGTCCGGAACACAGCCACCAGGGCCAGTTCCTGATCTGCCGCGAATGCCGCACCGCCATCGAGCTGACGCAACCGGCCATCAGCGAGGCGATCATCGCCGGCGCGCGGGGTGTCGGCTTCCAGGTCGAGCAGCAGACCGTCGAAGTGGTCGGTCTGTGCGCACGCTGTCAGGAGGCCGCATGAGCGACGACCTGCTGCGTCTGAATGGTGTCTGCGTGCGCTTCAACGGCCAGGACACCCTGGACGCGGTGAACCTGCGCGTGCGCCCGGGCGAAATCGTCACACTGATCGGCCCCAACGGCGCCGGCAAGACCACCCTGGTGCGGGTCGTGCTGGGTCTGTTGAAGGCCGACAGCGGCGAGGTCTGGCGCCGGCCGAAGCTGCGCATCGGCTACATGCCGCAGAAGTTGCAGGTGGATGCCACCCTGCCGCTCAGCGTGCAGCGCTTCCTGCGCCTGGTGCCGGGCGTCAGTACCGCCATGGCGCAGGCGGCGCTGGGCGAAGTCGGCGCGGCGCATGTACTCAACCATCCGCTGCAGAAGATTTCCGGCGGCGAGCTGCAGCGCGTACTGCTGGCCCGTGCGCTGCTGCGCAAGCCCGAACTGCTGGTACTCGATGAGCCGGTGCAGGGCGTGGATGTCGCCGGCCAGGCCGCGCTGTACCGGCTGATCGGCACGCTGCGCGAGCGCTACGGCTGCGGTGTGCTGATGGTGTCCCACGATCTGCATCTGGTGATGAGTGCCACCGATCAGGTGGTGTGCCTGAACCGCCATGTGTGCTGTTCCGGCCATCCCGAGCAGGTCAGCGGCGATCCGGCGTTCGTCGAGCTGTTCGGCCGCGACGCCCGCAGCCTGGCCATTTATCAGCACCGCCACGATCACGCCCACGACCTGCACGGCGGCGTGGTCATCAAGAAGCCCCACACTCACGGCCCCGACTGCAACCATGGCTGATTTTCTGCTACACGCGCTGCTCGCCGGCCTCGCCCTGGCACTGGTGGCCGGCCCGCTCGGCTCCTTCGTGGTCTGGCGGCGCATGGCCTATTTCGGCGAAACCCTGTCTCACGCCGCGCTGCTTGGCGTGGCCCTGGGCCTGTGGCTGGAAATCAGCCCGACCCTGGCGGTAATCGCCGGCTGCCTGCTGCTGGCCCTGGCATTGCTCGGGCTGCAGGGCCGCCAGGCGCTGGCGTCCGATACGCTGCTCGGCATGCTGGCGCCCACCACCCTGGCTCTGGGCCTGGTGACCATGAGCCTGCTGGAGGTGCGCGTCGATCTGCTGGCCTATCTGTTCGGCGACCTGCTGGCCATCAGCCGCGAGGATCTGTATTGGATGCTGGGCGGCAGCGCGCTGGTGCTGCTGCTGCTGGTGCCGCTGTGGCGACCGCTGCTGGCCATCACCGTGCACGAGGAGCTGGCCCGGGTCGAAGGCCTGCCGGTGGCCGGACTGCGCCTGGCGCTGATGCTGCTGATCGCGCTGGTGATCGCCCTGGCCATGAAGATTGTCGGCGTGCTGCTGATCACTTCGCTGCTGATCATTCCCGCCGCCGCCGCGCAGCGGCATGCGCGCACCCCGGAGCAGATGGCCGTGGGTGCCAGCCTGCTCGGCCTGCTGGCGGTAAGCGCCGGCCTGACGCTGTCCTGGTACCAGGACACGCCGGCGGGGCCGTCCATCGTGATCAGCGCCGCCGCCCTGTTTCTGCTTAGCTTTGCCCTGCCGCGCCGGCGCTGATCCGCGCCGCCTGTGCGCCCGCCACGGGCAGGGTTAGAATCCCGCCGAGTGCTCCTTCGAGGTCTTCCCATGTCCATGTTCCGTTGCCTGTTCTTCTTTTGCCTGGCCCTGGCTGTCGCCGGTTGCCAGAGCACCCCCGTGCAGGACAGCCAGAGCCAGTTGTTCCAGAAACATCTGGCCCAGGGACAGCTGGCGCAGGCGGATCAGTTGCTGAGCGCAGCCAACCGGCGGGGCGTTGCTGCCGAACGCCTGGCCCCCTACCAGCGCCAGTTGGCCGATGCCTATCTGCGCCAGGGCCAGGAAGCGCTGCAGACCGGCGACTTGAACACCGCGACCACCGCCCTGAGCCGCGCCCGCAGCCTGCTGCCCGCCGCGCCGGCGCTGACCGCCGGGCTTGGCGATCGCTCGGGCGATGCCGATACGCAGGTGCGCAGCATCATGCTACCGCTGCTGGACAAGGGCGATTACACCGCCC
>DATJDB010000203.1:0-3242 GCA_035497635.1 Pseudomonas sp.
CTGTGGTCTGGTGGTTACGGTGCCGGTAGCCGTTGTTCGTACCAAGGTCGTGAGCGATTCACGATCTTGACCACCGACAGCATCACCGGGACCTCGATTAGCACGCCGACGACGGTGGCCAGGGCAGCACCGGATTGCACGCCGAACAGGGCCACGGCGGTGGCGACCGCCAGCTCGAAGAAGTTGCTGGCACCGATCAGCGCGGATGGACCGGCGACGCAGTGCGCCACGCCGAGCCGGCGGTTGAGCAGGTAGGCCAGGCCGGAGTTGAAATACACTTGCAGGAGGATCGGGACCGCCAGGATGGCGATGATCAGCGGCTGCTCGATGATCTGCCGGCCCTGGAATCCAAACAGCAACACCAGCGTGGCCAGCAGCGCCACCAGCGACACCGGTCCGAGGCGCGCGAGCACCGCTTCCAGCCGCGCCGGTCCGCCATGGGCGAGCAACCAGCGGCGGAGCGCGACGGCGAGCGCGACCGGCACCACGATGTACAGGCCGACCGAGAGCGCCAGCGTGGCCCACGGCACGGTGATCGACGACAGCCCAAGCAGCAACGCCACCAGCGGCGCGAACACCACCACCATGATGGCGTCATTGAGCGCCACCTGGCTCAGGGTGAAGTTGGCATCGCCCCGGCACAGGTTGCTCCACACAAACACCATCGCGGTACACGGCGCTGCGGCCAGCAGGATCAGTCCTGCCATGTAGGAATCGACCTGCTCCGGCGGCAGCCAGCCCACAAACACGTGCCTGAGGAACAACCAGCCCAGCAGTGCCATCGAGAACGGCTTGACCGCCCAGTTGACGAACAAGGTGACGCCAATGCCGCGCCACTGTCGCCCGACCTGGCGCATCGCGCCAAAGTCGACCTTCAGCAGCATCGGGATGATCATCAGCCAGATCAGCGCAGCCACCGGCAGGTTGACCTTCGCCGCCTCCATGTGACCGAGCCTCGCGAAAGCGTCCGGGGAAAAGTGTCCAAGCCCGGTGCCCACGACGATGCACAGGCCTACCCACACCGTCAGGTAGCGTTCGAATCGGCCCATGCGCGGTGTGGCCTCAGTCACAGACGGGCACTTCCTCTGCCGGCTCCGCGCAGCCGATGTGCTCGAGTGCCTGCTGCAAGGCCGGGCGGTCCTCCCAGATTTCGGCCGGCAGCGCCAGCAAGGCCAGCAGGCGCGCCTTGACGATGCGGTGAGTGTGGCGGAAGGCCGCGCGCCGTGTCTCATCGTCGCCTGCCACTGCCGCCGGATCCGGCAGACCCCAATGCGCGCGCAGGAAGTTGCCGAACACTACCGGACAGGCTTCGGCCGCGGTCACGTCGCAGACCGTAATTACCAGGTCCATCGGGGCCGCGGTCGCCGTCGCGAATTCGTCCCAGGACTTGCTGCGCAGCCCGTCGGCGGCAATACCCTCGGCTGCCAATTGGGCGAGAGCATAGGGGTTGACCTTGCCGACAGGTCGGCTACCGGCGCTGAACGCCTCGAAGCGATTGCCCGCCCAGGCACGCAGGGTGGCTTCGGCCAGCACGCTGCGGGCCGAGTTGCCGGTGCAAAGGAACAGGACGCGACGTTTCATTGTGCTGGTCCGCGACGGGGCATCGGTGATCGCTACCATCAGCAGGCACACCCGGCCGCCGTGCCGGTGGTGCAGGCCGCGCCCGCCGAGTCCGCGCAGCAGTTGTGGGTCAGGTAGGCGACCAGTTCGTTCATGGCAGCGAAGTTGGCGCGGTAGCAGACATTGCGGCCACGGTTCTCGCTGCCCACCAGGCCCGCGTGGACCAGCTCCTTCAGGTGGAAGGACAAGGTGGCAGCGGGCACGGCCAGCACCTCGGCGATCTCGCCAGCCATGCGCCCGGCCGGGCCGGCTTCGACCAGCAGCCGGAAGGCCGCCAACCGGGTGGCGTGGCCCAGCGCCGTCAGCGCAGCTAATGTCTGGTCGGTTTCCATTCTTCTAGAATAATCGAACCGACATTGAGGAGCAATCAGCCGAAGCCCTGACCCTCTCTCACTTGGCGCCCGGAGCACGTTATCGCCATACCGACACGCTGCCGGAGGGCAGGCACGAGGTCTGTCTGGCGGATCACGCTCTGCTCCGCTGCCACCGCTAGATCGAGTTCAACCCGCTACGCGCAAGCATGGTGTCGGACCCAGCTGACTATCGGTGGTCGAGCTACATCTGCAATGCGTCAGCCCCGCCGTGGAGAAAGCGATCTCCCCGGCCGGTAGCCAGTCCACGAACACGTGCCCGAGGAAAAACCAGCCCAGCAGGGCAATGAAAACGGCTTGACCGACCAGTTGCCGACGCCCTGCCGCTGCCGGCCGACTTGGCCCGATCTGCCCCTTTTTATTCACTCCGCTGATGGATTCAACAAGCGAACAGCCGGCCAGTATCCAGACCAACGATGTGTAACCGGTACCAGACGCAGCGCATCACTGGATGTGCCGCTTACCACTGGTGAAAGTAGCTAACGCGGAATACGGCACCAGCACCTGGCAAGCGGCTCGTGTTACTGCTGCTACGCATCAATTGACTGTATCGCGGGAAATAATATCGGTTGAAGATATTTTCAATACCAAAGGTCGCTTTGTTCTTGTCGTCTATCTGCCACCGGCTGGCCAGATCCACGGTTGCATAGCTCGAAGTATTCCACCGCCCGAAGCCTGTTTTGCCATCAAGACGGTAGTCTTTCGGAGCAAAATACGTTGCTTGAACCCGATGACTCCAATGATCTGAAGGTGTGTATTCAACATAAGCCGTAAGCTTCAGCGGCGGTATGCGATAGCCCGTCATGTCCCGGTAGACACTACTGCCTTGCGGCTTTTCGCGCCCATTCATCCATGTCAAGGTACCCCCTGACTTCCATTTGTTGTCGTCGCTGAAATAATCCAATCCCCCATCAACCCCGTATATACGCTCCTCCGTGCGCAGCAGGATCAAGCCGTTGTTGAGGCTCTGCAAACCACCCAGCTTGGAGTGAGACCGGAACACGCCGAGACTGGTCTCCATGTTGGAAAAATGCCCTCGCCAACCCAACTCGACCGAGTTCGTCTTGACAGGCTGCAGGTCGGAACTGCCGATGTTGAAAGCGGGTGTCGCATTGCGCACTTGCACACCTATATCGGGCAGATCGAAGCCCTGGCTGAACGACGCGTATAGTTCGTGTGCCTTGACCGGATTGAACACCACACCTGCGTTGGACGTCCATGCGCCATATCTTACGGTTCCCCCCTGCACGC
>DATJDB010000204.1:0-6891 GCA_035497635.1 Pseudomonas sp.
ACGAATCCTGGCTGCGCCGCGCGGAAAGCCGTGCCGGCTGTCTGGTTTCCGTGGATGGCGCCCTGCTGGCGCTACGCCGGGAACTGTTTCAGACGATTCCGGCGGACGTCACCGACGACTTCTACATCAGCACCAGTGCCGCTGTGGCCCGCCAGCGCATCGTCTTCGTGGAATCCGCCCAGGTGCTCGACCAGGGGGTGGATGAGGCCGGCAAGCAGTTCCGCCGCCGGCTGCGCGTCACGGTCGGCGGCCTGCAAAGCCTGACCCGGCGCCGCGAGCTTCTCAACCCCCTGCGCTACGGCAGCTACGCATTGGCGCTGATCAGTCACAAGCTGATCCGCCGTCTGGCCCCGCTGCTGCTGATTCCCTTGTTGCTCAGCAATTTCTGGCTCTGGCCGGACAGCGGCTTCTACCGGTTCACGCTGTTCGCGCAGCTCGGCGCCTACCTGCTGGCCCTGGCCGGCCTGTTCGACCACCAGCGCCGCCTGCCCAAGCCTTTTCGCCTCGCCACCTTCCTGCTGGTCACCCTGGCCGGCATGAGTCTCGGGCTCTGGCAGTTTTTGCGCGGGCAACGCTACAGCCTGTGGAATCCCCAACAGAATCGCTAAGGGCTCGACATGAACCTCAGACAGGCCTTCAAGGCCGGTGCCGGCTGGCTTTATCTGCATACCCCCGCGCCACAGCGCGTGCAGGCCGAAGGGGTAATTCTCATGCTGCACCGGGTCATCGCCGACGACCGCGCCGCCGCCCTGCCGCACCGCAACGAACTGTGTCTGGGCAGCGCCACGTTCGAACGGCTGCTGCGCTGGCTGCGTCGCCATTTCGATTGCGTGCCGCTGATGGAGCTGCTCGATCCACATGCCGGGCCGGCCAATCGCCTGCGCGTGGCCCTGACCTTCGATGACGGCTGGCGGGACAACGCCACCCAGGCTTTTCCGCTGCTGCAGCGTTACCAGATGCCGGCCAGCATCTTCCTGTCCACCGACTTCATCGGCAGTCCACGCTCCTTCTGGTGGGAAAGCATCGGGGAAACCCTGTGGGGGACCTACGGTTCCTCGGCCCGCGATGCGCTGTGTACGCGGCTACGGGGCTCCGGGGTCGAGGTGCCCGCAACGTTGTGCGACGGGACGAACGATCACCCGCGCAGCCTGACGCTGGCGCATTACCTGCAGCGCCTCAAGCAACTGCCCGCCGGGCTGCTGCAGGCGCTGGCGGACCAATGTCCCGACAGCCCCGAACCCCAGGCGCTCGACTGGCACCAGGTGCGCCAGCTGGAAGATTCCGGACTGGTGCGCTTCGGTCCGCACGGCGCCAGCCACGCCATCCTCACCGGGCTGGATGCCGCCCAGCTGGAGCGGGAACTGCACGACAGCAGCAGCCTGTTGCGCCAACGCTGCCGACGGCCATTGCCGGTGTACTGCTACCCCAACGGCGACCATAACGAACAGATTCGTCGGCAACTGACCCGCCAGCACAATTACCGTCATGCCCTGAGCACCCGGCCGGGCCTGTTCAGCGGCCGTGGCGACAACCTGGCCCTGCCGCGCATCGGCGTCAGCCAGCACACCGCCCACCGGCCGGAACTGCTGGCCTGGCGCATGCTGTCGAGTGGTCGCCAATGAGTCGTTCGCGGTTCATCCGCCACATGCTGCAAAGCGTGGGCACCAGCCTGGCCATGCTGGTCCTGCGCCTGCTGCGCAACATTCTGCTGGCTCGCATTCTCGGCCCCGCCGATCGTGGATTGTTCGCGCTGCTCAGTGCCATGCCCGAGATGATCAGCGCCGCCACCAGCGGTGGCCTGAATACCGCGCTGAGTTACCAGGCGGCCCGGCAACGTCCCATGGGCGCGCTGCTCGCCCAGGTACTGGTCTATGGCTGCCTCTTCTCGGCGCTGGCCACTGGGCTAGGTGTCCTGCTGTTGCAGCAGTTCGGTCACGGCCTGGAGATCACCCAGGAACTCGGTGCGCTTGCCTGGCTGTTGCTGCTGGTGGTCCCGCTGTTCGTGATGAAAAGCGCCCTGCTCAACCTGCACAACGCCGACGGCAAGGTCGGGGCCTTCAACAGCCTGCGCCTGATCGAATCGCTGGTTCCCCTGTTGCTGTTCCTCGGCCTGTTCCTGATGTGGCAACGCTTCGCCCTGGAAGCGGCGGTCATCAGCTGGATCGGCGGTCTGGCGCTGGTGGCGATCATTGGCCTGTGCCTGCTGGGCCGTTATCACCGCATCCGGCTGCGCTGGAATCGCGACACGCGCAACGAGATGTGGGGTTTCGGCAGCAAAAGCCACCCGGACATCCTCTTCCAGCAGATCCTCATGCGTTCCGACTATCTGCTGATCGGCCTGCTGCTCGACAGTGAAGCGCTGGGCTACTACGCCATGGCCAGCGCCGCCGCCGAGCTGCTGATCATCGTCCCGGAGGCGGTGACCACGCCACTGATGAAACGCCTGCTGCAACAGGGCGAGGGTATCAATGAGCTCACGCCGCTGGCCCTGCGCCTGACCGGCACGGCCATGCTCGCCGCCTGCCTGAGCATGGCGCTGATCGGCGAATGGCTGATCGTGCTGCTGTTCGGCAGCGCCTACCAGCCGGCGTATCCGGCCTTGTTGGCCCTGCTGCCCGGCATCTTCAGCCTGTGTTACGCCAGCATTCTGCACCTCGACCTGCTCGGCAAGCAGAAGCCCGGCACCCTGTCGCTGATGGCGGGCGTCGCCGCCGCGCTCAACCTGCTGCTGACCTACCTGCTGATTCCGCACTGGGGCATCGTCGGCGCGGCCTATGCCTCCTCGCTGGCCTACAGCCTGCTGACCCTGGGCATGTTGTGGCTGTACTGCCGACTCAGCGGCGTGGCGCTGGCCAACACCCTGCTGATCCTGCCCAGCGACCTGCGTTTCCTGTTCAACCACCTGCGACGGAGGCCGGTATGCGAAGCCGATGGGCTCTGATTGGGCTATTGCTGGCCAGCCTGCAACCACTCGCCCATGGCGTGGAATGGTCGGGCATTCGTGACGGCGCGCTGCACCTGCAACCCGCCGTCGACGAGCCGTTGCGCATCGGCTGGGAACCCGCCTGGCAGGCCGATGCCAACCAGGAGCGTCTGTACCTGCAGGATGGCGATGGTCGACTGTTACAACGCTTCGAGATTGCCGCCCACGAGCAAAGCGGAGCGCGTGAATGGCCGTTGCGCGCCGCAGGCGGCGGCTACCGCCTGGAAATACCCGGCTACAGTTTCCGGCGCTATCGGGTCGGACATGGCGCGCAGACCGCCTCGCTGTTCGAGCCGGTCAAGCTGCATTTCAGCATTGAGGCCAGCCGCGATCAGGTGCTGTTCTTTCGCGTCCCGGCCGGCGTTGCCGCTCGGCTGGGCGGCAAGTATCACGGCGGCGTCCACGCGCTGACTGCCGAACGGCTGAGCGACGGCGTGCAGGCACCCCTGAAATTGCAGCGCCATGCGCTGTATCCGCGCAGCGATCTGATCAGCCTGCCGGTGTCGGCCCAAGACCAGGTCTGGCGCTTGCGCCTGCATGGCAAGGGCAAGGCGGCGTTCTGGCTGGACGGCACCGACAACCTGTTCGCCCAGCGTCCCGAGCATCTGTACCAGCCCGGCCGCCAACCCGGCCGGGTACGCCTGGCGCTGCACGACCGGGTGCTCGGCCCGACGCCGAAACTCGGCGTGGCATTGCCGTACAGCCTGCCCGAGGATGCCACCCTGCTGGGCACCCTGCGTCCGCAGGCCGGCGGCCATTACAGCTTCGTCAATGTCATGGCCCGCAACCCGCGCCATGAGCAGCGCTTTCGCCCGCTGTTCCGGCACCGGTACGGCATCGCCCATGACATAACCTTGCTGGCGAAAACCGGGCGGGTAGCCGATCTGTATCCTGACGCGACAAGCCGCGCCGGCCTGCAGGCCTGGCTGGACAGCACCGCGAGCCTGGGTAGCGGCGGACGCCATTACCTGTCCCCGGCGGACGAACCCAATCTCAACTATTCCAGTTACGCGCGCTTCTCAAGTTATTTCCGGGAAATGGCCAGGCTGGTGCGCGCCCACCCCCGCGCCCACGACGCCGGCATCCGCATCGCCATCCCGGCCTCCTCACGGCTGGTCAATGGTCCGACCATGGACAACGCCAGCGAGCGGCGCGGCATCGACTGGGCCAGGAAGTTGCTGGAGGAGCACGAACCGCTGATCGACGCCCTGGCCTGGCACGAATGGATGGTGCGCGATCTGCGCGCCACCGAGTGGTACCGCCACAACGTGCGCCAAGCCGCCGACCTGGTGGGCTACGCCCCGGACGGCCGGCCGCGCAAGGCCCTGCTGATCGATCAGACCAACCTGTCCAGCGGCAATACTGTCAGCCCCTACGAACAGGACACCCGGTTCGCCGCGCTCTGGTGGGCCTCGGTGGCCATCCAGGCCTCGCAGGACGGCCTGCTGGACATGCTCAACTGGTTTTTGCTGGCCGACGACGAGGGGCATTTCAAGGGCCTGCTGCGCCAGGAGGGTGGCGATCGCTACAGCCTGCGGCCGGTTGGCCAGGCCATGGTCTTCATGCTCGAGCACTGGGGTGAACAGGTGCTCGCGCTCGACAACGATGCCTTCGAGCTCGACGCACTAGCCATGCGCAGCGGGCCACGCATGAACCTGTTGGGCGTGAACAAGGTCGCGCGCACTCAACAGGTGCATCTCGAGCTCGCCGGCATTCCCTGTTCGGGACACGATCCGCCGCACCTCACGCTGTTCGATGACGAGGCGAAAGCCCCGTCACTTCGCTGCGAGGACGCCGCATGGCGTTTCGAGATCCCGGGCGAAACCCTGTTCGCACTGACCTGGGAGCAGCCATGAAGATTCACGAACTCAACCGCAAGCTGCGGCGCAAGGGATGGCGAGGCGCACTGCGCCTGTTTCGCGAACGCTTCATCTATGCCCACAACGAGCTGCACTGGTTCGCCCGTGAGCTGAACCAGGCGCCGCTGCAGCTGCCCCGGCGCCACGCGTGGCGCTTTCTGGACATCACTCCGCGCATGCTGCCCGCCTTCCGGCGGCATTTCCCCAATCAGGTCGGGGTGATGGCCGATCTGCTGGCCCAGCCCGACCTGCACGGTTATGCCGCCCTGGATTCGTTTGGCGATGTCTGCGCCTACATGTGGATCAGCCCGCGCGACTATTACGACGGGCACTATTTCCGCAGCTGGTTTCCGGTGACGCCCGGCGACGCCTACCTGTTCGCCCTGGAGATCGCGACCACCCACCGAGGCAGCGCGCTGTTCCTGGGCGGTCAGGACCACCTCTGGCAATTGCTGAGCAGTCGCGGTTACAAGCGCGCAGTGGCTGTGGTGGACTGCCGCAACCGCATCATGCTGCGGCTCATGGAGCGCCTGGGCTTCCACGAGGACGGGCGCAAGGTGCATGCCCATACCCTGTTCGGCGGCATGCGTTTCACCGTGCAGCCCGCCCGGCCCCATCCGGCCATCCCGGTCGAGCGGTCGGGCCTGCTGCCCGGCGGCAAGCCCGGCGGCGGCTGGTAGCGCGGCGCCTCAGTCGGTCGACTGCGCCTCGGCCTGGCTTCTGCGTCGCTGCCACAAGCGCTTGAGCCCGGCGGAAAGCTGCAGACCCGCCCAGGCCAGGCCCTGAGTACAGGCGGTCAGATCACTGAGCGTGCGCCGGTCCGGATAGAGCCGGTTCAGCAGCGCATTGTCGGGCGCCGCGCAGGAATCCAGCCATTCCACACCGCGCGAGTCGGCAAAGGTCTGCCGGGCGTTCTCGATTTCCAGCAGCACCCCGGGCGCGAAGCGCGCATGGTCCTCGTCATAGGCGGTCTTGAAGGCGTAACGTCCCGGCGGCGCGAGAAAGTCGCAGAGCATGGCCACCGGCCGCCCGTCCAGGCTCATGCGCATCATCACCAGCAAGCCCCGCGCATGGGCACCGTGCGCGGTTTCCTCGAAGAAGCGCCGACATTCGAGCCGACTGCCCAGCGCGGTGCCCTCCCGGCCTTTCCAGCCCTTGAGTTCCAAGGCGATGAACGCGTCCAGCCAGGCCTGCAGCTCCCCCGCGTCGGCGTCGGGCCGCAGCACCTGTACCCGCAGTTCGCCCAGCTCCGCCAGGCGTTCCTGCAGGCGGTGGTATTCGCGGTATTTCTTGGCCGGCGTGCGCTGCAGGAACGTCTCCAGACCGACGTTCAGGCGCAGCAAGGCGCGCTGCACCGGCGCGCTCCGCTGGTAACGCAATCCGCGTTCACCCAGGGCGCAGCCGAGTTCGCGCAACCACACGCCCTCGCTGTCCAGCCCACGCAGGCTCAACAGCGGATAGCGGAACCGCCGCTGCTGCAGCCAGGCGGCGAAGCTCCTGGCCACCTCGCCTTCCCGGCCGAGTTGCAACAACGGCTCGGCGGAAAAGCAGTAGCGGTGCTGGTAGCTGTGCAGGGAAGCCACCAGGCCGCCGCAGGCTCTTTCGAACAGCGGCAGCATGCCGTCAAGCAGATCTTCCTCGCCGTTGCGCAGGAACAACAGCACCCGCAGCTTTTGCCCCCCGCGCAAATGGTGTGCCGCCGGAAGCAGCGCCCAGGGCGCGTAGAACACATTGGGCTCGGCAGCCTGCTCGACCAGCCGCTCCCAGGCCGGCACATGGCAGGCCAGCTCGGCGGCGTCGGTAACTTCGATAATCCGGTGCGCGCGGCATGTCGACACCGGGAGATCGGCAGCTGCGGAAAGATCGGTCATTTCTTGCGTCCTTGCAGAAATAGGGCATCAGCTGGAGCCAGGTCACACCAGGCTGGGGCGAACTTTAGTCAAGCCATGGCGGCCCGGCGGGGAATGCCGACCAATGCCGTTTTTTTTCTCACGGCCTCCTGCCGGTCGTCCCTGTCCCCGCCGCGCCGGGAAAAGCCTGCTATAAAAG
>DATJDB010000205.1:0-11918 GCA_035497635.1 Pseudomonas sp.
GCCACGCTGGTGCACCCGTACCTGGGCACGAAGGTGGCGGTGGCATCCGAGGTGCGCTTCAGCGAATCCACCCGCAAGGGCGGCGTCTGCGAGTTCGAGGTGACCTTCGCTGAGGGCGGCCTGCAGGCCGAGCCGATCCTCTCGGTGGACACCCAGCGCGAGGTCCAGCGCGCCGCCGTAGTGGTAGAGGCCGAGGCCGAGCAGGATTTCGCCAAGCGCTGGAACATTGACCTGGCGGGCTGGTCGTCGGCTATCGAGCGCGACCTGGCGGCGGTGATCGACGGCCTGAATCAGGTCGTGGGCGATGTCTCCGACCAGATCGCCAGCGTGATTCGCTCGCCAGCGAATATCGCCGGCATGCTGGCGGGCGGCTACAACCGCCTGCGCAACGCCGTGATGCGGCCAGTGAATGCCCTGGATCTGTACAAGGGCAACAGCGCGTTGTCCCAGGGCAGTACTGGCCGGCTGCGCACCCCTGCAGGAACCCCGGGCCGCGCCGTGCGGATGCTGCTCGCCGTTGGCACCAGCGGCGATTCGGTGGCCGGTACAGCGGCCGGAACCGCCGAGGATGCGCAGCGGGCGAGCAACATCCAGGCGGCCAACCAGCTCAACGGTCGGCTGGCCGCGTCCACGGCCGCGCGTGTGGTCGCGGACGCCGACTGGCTGTCGCGCCAGGACGCCGAGGCCGCCGGCCGGGACGCCCTGGCCCTGATCGATCACGCGATGGAGACGGTCGAGCCGATCAGCGACGACATGTACAACGCCTTGGTCGCGCTGCGCGCCGCGTTGTCCGCCGACCTGCGCGCCCGCGCCCTGGCCATGCCGAACCTGACCCAATACACGCCGCAGGCCACGTTGCCGGCCCTGGTGGTTGCCCAACGCCTGTATGGCGACGCAAACCGCGCCGACGAAATCTGCCTGCGCAACAACATCCGCCACCCCGGCGCCCTGCGCGGCGGGATGGCTCTGGAGGTCCTCAGTGAGTGACGAGCAGGTTGTGCTGCAGATTGGCAGCGACCGGCATACCGGTTGGCAGGAAGTGAGTATTCGCCTGTCCCTGGAGCAGATCGTCGATGAGTTCCAGTTAACGCTGACCGAGCGCTGGAATGAGTCCGGCGAAGTGCGGGCGGTCTCACCCGATGCCGCCTGCACCCTGTCGATTGGTGACGAGCTGGTGCTGACCGGCTACCTGGACGAGGTGCTGCCGGACTATGACGCCGAGAAGCACACCATCGTGGCCAACGGCCGCAGCAAGGCCAGCGACCTGGTCGACTGCAGCGGTCACGAGCAGCGCCTGGCCGGCCGCACCCTGCACCAGATCGCGCAGGCCTTGGCACAGCCTTACGGCATCGAAGTCGTCGACACCGTGGGGGCGAGCAAGCCGTTCCGGGAGTTTGTCCTGGAGGACGGCCAGCCCATCGCCGAGGGCATCGAACGCGCAGCGCAGCTCCGGGCCGCGCGGGTGGTTAGTGACGCCCAGGGCCGTCTGCTGATCGTCCACGCCGTGCGACGGGAAATCCGCACGGCCCTGGTACTGGGGGAGAACATCCGCCGCGCCTCGGGCGTGTTCAGCAACCGCGACCGTTTCAACACCTACATCGTCGAGGCTCAGACTCCCGGCGACGACCACTGGAACGGTGCCCAGGCCTCAGGCCCGCGCGGTGTCGCGCGCGATCCCCGCGTGCGCGGCCCGCGCACCACGCTGGTGGTGTGCGATACCCCAGCCGACAGCCGCGACTGCGCGGAGCGCGCCCAACTGGAGGCCCGCATGCGCTGGGCCAAGGGGCGTGGCGTGACCTACACCGTGGGCGGCTGGCGGCATGAGCAAGGCGTGTGGCGGCCGGGCGACCTGGTGCCCGTGCGGGATGCCTATCTCGGCCTCGACGAACCGCTGCTGGTCAGCGAGGTGCAACTGATCGAGGGGCTGGACGGCCGCCGCGCCGAGTTGCGTGTCGTCCCGGCGGCAGCCTTCGAGCCAGTTCCGATTTCGGAATCTGACGAAGACCGGGGGTGGTGATGGATAAGCGCACCCTGTCTCGCGTGCTCAGTCCCGTCTGGCGTCGCCTGCGGCTGCTCATCAGCCGGGGCGCCCTGAAACTGGTCGATGACAGCCACACCCTGCAACGGGTGCAGGTCACCTTGCTGGGCGACGCGCCGGCCTGGGCCGAGCGCTTCCAGCAATACGGCATCACCTCCGTGCCGCATCCGGGCGCCGAGGTTGTAGTCGCGGCCATTGGCGGCGCGCGGGCGCACCTGGTGGCTCTGGCCGTGGATGACCGGCGCTATCGCATGGCCGCCCTCAAGGCCGGCGAGATGGCCATCTACGACGATCAGGGCCAGTCGGTACACCTGACCCGCGAGGGCATTGTGGTCAAGGGCGCCGGCCTGCCGCTGGCGTTCACGGATTGCCCGCTGGTGACCATGGATGGCGACCTGCAGGTTGCGGGCGGAGTAACCGTAGGCGAAGCCCTGCAGGTTGACGGCTCGGCGACGGTAGACGGTGCCCTTCAGGCGGACCAGGTGAGCGATGCCGTCGGCAGCATGCAGGGCATGCGCGACGTCTACAACCTCCACGCCCATGCCCCCGATGGCCCCGCCCCAAGGATGGCTTGATGGACATTGCACTGGTTTTTGACCCCAACGCCAAGGCCTTCGATCTGGCCGTCGCCGATGGCGACCTGGCCACCGATGAAGGGCTGGAAACGGCGGTGCTGCTGTCGCTCTATACCGACCGCCGCGCGCTGCCCGAGGACGATCTGCCCGACGACGGTACTGACCGGCGGGGCTGGTGGTGCGACGCCTACTCGGATCGCCCGCACGGCTCGCGGCTGTGGCTGCTTTCGCGGGAAAAGGAAACGGACCGAGTGCTGCGCCGGGCCGAGGAATACGCCCGCGAGGCGCTCGACTGGCTGGTTAGGGATGGCATCGCCACCGTCGAGGTGGAAGCCGTCCACCTGCGCCGAGGGGTGCTGCTGTTGATTGTGGGCATCCAGCGCCCTGGCCGAGCCCTCCTGGAGCGCCGTTACGAGTATGTATGGGGAGTGAACCATGGGATTTAAGCGACCCTCGCTGCCCGAGCTGATCGAGCGCGTCGACAGCGACCTGGTCTCGCGGCTGCCGGGTAGCCAGGCGGTGCTGGCCAAGCGCCTGACCCGCATCCTGGCCGCCGGCGAGGCGGGCGTGGCCCACGGCCTCTATGGCTACCTGCAGTGGCTGGAAAAGCAGCTGTTCCCGGAGACCTGCGATGACGATCTGCTGCACCTGCACAGCGTCGGTGTGCCGCGTCGTGAAGCCGGCACGGCCAGCGGGCCGCTGATCTTCAACGGCGCGCCCGGGGCGGTGATTGATGCCGGCACCCTGCTGCAGGTGGGAGGCTTGGAGTACCGTGTCGTCCAGGACACCGCCCTGCTGGCCAGCAGCGTTACCGTCGAGGTCGAGGCGCTCGAAGCCGGCAGCGCCGGCAGCCAGCCCGCCGGGGTCCAGATGACGCTAGTGTCTCCGGTACCTGGTGTGAACCCCATTGCCACGGTCGGCGAGGCGGGAATCTCCGGCGGCGCGGATGCCGAGCGCTTCGACAGCTGGCGGGATCGCATCCTGCTGCGTCGCGCACGGATTCCTCGCGGCGGCGCCCAGGGCGACTGGGTCGAGTGGGCCCTGCAGGTACCGGGCGTGACCCGCGCCTGGGAAGACCCGCTGGGGATGGGGCCGGGCACTGTCGTCCTGTACATCATGGCCGACTCCGCCATTGATGGGCCGATGCCGTCCCAGCAGTTGCTCGAAGCCGTGTTCGCCCATATCGAGCGGTTGCGCAACGTCACCGCGCACGTCTATCCCGTCGCGCCTACGGAGGCGCTGTTCAGGCCCCGACTGCGGGTCACGCCCAACAACAGCACCATCCGCTCGGCTGTAGAGCAGCGGCTCCAGGAGCTGATTTTGCGTGAAGGCGCCCCCAGCGGCACGTTGCTCATCTCGCAGATTCGCAACGCCATTGGCACTGTCGCTGGGGTAACGGATTACGAGCTGGAGTGGCCGACCGCCAACGTCACGCACAGCCGTGGCCATCTGCCGGTGTGGGGAGGTGCCGAGTGGCTGGTTTGACCGCTGATGACTACCGCCAGCAGCTGTTCGCGCTGCTGCCGCCGGGCGTGCTGTGGAGTGCTGACCCGGGCTCGATGCTGCAGCGCCTGCTGGCGGGCCAGGCCCGGGAATTTGCGCGCATTGACGAGCGCGCGCTGGCGTTGCTGGGTGAAGTCGACCCGCGCCAGGCGCGCCATACGTTCGAGGAGTGGGAGGCCAGCCACGGCCTGCCCTCGACCTGCGCACCGGCCGAGCAATCCATGGCGGATCGCCGGGCCGCGCTGATCGGCCGCATCGTTGGTCGCGGGGGGATGACCGCCCAGGACTACCTGGATCTGGCCGAGGGGCTCGGCTACGTCGGCGCCCAGGTACTGGAGTTCCGCGAAGCGACCGTGGAGGTCGACACCCCGGTCGGCCACAGCGGCGCCGTAATAGGCGACGACATGCTGGCGGAGGACTGGGACCTGACCTGGCGCGTCCTGCTGCCCTCTGGCGTGGTGCGAGAGTCCGTCATCGACGAGTCCGTGATCGGTGACCCGCTGCGCTCCTGGGGCGATGAACTCATTGAATGCTCGCTGCGGTCCGCCGCGCCGAGCTGGCTAATCCTGCAAATCGGATACTTGGAGGCATAACGTGGAAAAAATTGGTGCATACACCGACCGGGTGACCGAGAGCGGCGAATGGCGCACCGGCAACCCGGCGGCCGGACAACGTGCGACGCCGATGCTGGCGGCGTATTTCAACATGCTGCAGCGCGAGCTGATTGCTGTTGTGTTGGCGGGCGAACCTGCTCTTAGCGTCGCTGACGACGGGCAGCTGCTGAAGGCGATCAGGGCTTTCTTTCGATCGGCTACTAACAAGGCGACCGAGTTACTGCTTGGGGTTCTGCGTGTAGGTACTCAGGCTGAGGTAGACGCCGGCACACTGGACGATGTGGTGGTCACGCCGAAGAAGCTGCGCTGGGGCTTCACCGCGAGCTGGGGAACGAATGGTTACATCATCTTCCCTAGCTGGATGCTGAGCTTCATTTTGCAGTGGGGCAGCGGTACCACGGATGCCAACGGCGCTTGCACCTACACATTCACCATTCCTTACCCGAACTTCGCCTGGAACCCTCTCGGCTCTGTGGGGGCGACCAGCCGAGTCGTCGCGAGTTTGGTCATGGAAACACCAAGCCTCACCAGCTGCAGGGCTTGGGTCAGCAACAGCTCAGGAACTGCATTCGCGTCAGCGTCCGTGCGGTTCTGGGTTCTAGGTCGATAAGGAGTAACGTCTATGACCGGCAAAGGCTATCCATACAGCCCCTCCACCGGCTGCACCTATGTGCCTGGGTTCCACACGGAATACCCTGCGGATCTGATTCTGATCAGTGATGAGACCTACCAGGCCGTCATCGCTAACCCTGATCCTGATAAGGTGCGGGCGCACCACCCGGACGGCACCCCTTATCTGGCCGATCCTGCCCCGCCGTCGGTGGAGGATCTTTGTCAGCGCATCGATGCCGCCGCTAGCGATTGCGCCCGCCTGCTCCTGGGAGACCCATTGCGGGTTCTGGAGTACGAGCGCGCCGCAAGTGGCGCGCGGGAGTTTCGCGACAAGGGGTTTCCTGATGACGGCATCCCAGCGGCTGTTGCCGCTTGGGCAACTGATGGGCGAAGCGCGAAAGATGCGGCCGAGGAGATCATTCGGCGCGCCGATGAGCAGGCGGCGCGTATTGACGCAATTCGGGCGCTGCGCCTCGCTGCTAAAGGTCGGGTCCGGCTGCTGGTTGGAGACCCTTTAGCCGCCCAGGCTGAAGCGACTGCCGTTGAGCGGCAGCTTGCGCTGCTGGCCAACCCCGAGGGGGCTTAGTCTGCCATGCAGCTTATGTCCTATTATTGCGGGCCGATTCGATTGGAGCAGTTTGATGCTGAATGCCATACCTACTTTCCGCGTGCTCTTGCTGACGGCGGCTGCATTCATATCGACGGGGGCGCTCGCCGATATGCATAGCCTCGCCTCTGTAGAACAACTTCGCGGCCAAGCCGGTGCCCCCGGCGACCAGGCTCTGCTGGCTGGCTATAGCGTCGAGCGGCCGGGTATCGGCGGCGGACTCTTCGTGTGGGACGCGGCAAGCACGGCCGCTGACAACGGCGGGACTGTCATTGCTCCGACCGGTAGCGAACAAGGCCGCTGGCGCCGCCAAGGCGCGCGGGTGACCATCGAGGACTTTGGCGCCTATCAAGGCCAGCCCCTGGAAGAGAGCACTGCCGTCATCAACGCCGCCATCAACGCTATGGCAGGGCGGCCGCTGGTTATCCCGGTCGGCCGCTATCGCTACGTCGGCGCAAACCTCAGCGAGAGCATCTCACTAGTTGGCGAGCGTATGCCGACTGTAAGCGCTGACCTCTCACGCCTTGAGCACGGCTCGATCCTGGAAGGCGTAGCGTTGTTCCGGCCCAACGTCGGCTCGTTCTCCGACTTCGGTGTTGATCATGGGCGCGGTGCGTTCCCAGACCTGGCGGCGGACGCCCTCAAGATCGCCACCGATGATCCGGATACCGGCCGCATGCTCTCCGTGCGCAATGTCGTGGGGCTAGGCAGGGACCCGGCAGATCGCTTCCATGCTGTGCTGATCGAGGGCTACCGGCGTGCAGCCATCGAGAACGTCTTCGGTTACAACAACATTTTCGGCCTGGCCATCAAGGTCAGCCGGGCCACGGTCAATGGTGTGCATGTCGAGAACAACGGCATGTATGGCGTCATCGTGAAATCCGACGTTAACCAAGGCACCACGAAGGAATTCGCCATCAGCAATGTGGTGGTAGATGGGCGTGGTGTCGCTCAGATCGGGCTGCAGATCGAGAGCTATGACAAACAGCTGGCCAAGGTTTCAGTAAGCAATCTGATGGTCAGCAATGCTCAAAGCGCCTTCCGGGTCGCCGGCAATGTTATGGCATCCGAGGTGCAGCTGATGGGTGTGAACGCTACTGGGATCACTGGTGATGCCATTCGCCAGGAGGGGACTGCCTATAACCTGCAGCTGGCCAACATCAGCCTCGCCTCGGTGGGCGGGCGTGCTGCCAAGTTTGACCTTGTGCGCCACCTGGCCGTGGCCAATCTGACCGCGTCAGCTACCCAGGACAACCAGGTCTTCGACACAGGCTTCATCACCGTGTCGAGCACCAGCGAGCGCACGGCGATGTCCAACGTAACGCTCGTGCGCAACTACGCTGCAGCGCCAAGCGTGCCGGCGGGGGTGGTCAGCTATGCCAACGACCCGGCGGACAACACCATCTCCGGGGGCTACTACCGCACGGCAGGTGTAGGCGCACGCTAATAAAGAGAGGGCGCCGGACGGCAGTGCTGCAACACTACCGCCCGGCGCCAGCCGCAGACCAGGCCTGCAAGCCAGCCAAGGCCCTCCCGCTCGCGCGAGCGCCGGGAAGCCTACCTGAAACAAGGCGATTTTGCAGGATGTTTGACATACGTTGTGGCGGCTGTGACCGCCTGCTGGGCCGCGCGAGCGGCTGCTACACCCTACAGATCAAGTGCCCGCGCTGCCGGACACTGAACCACCTGAAGGCCGAGAGCCTCCCCAAAGCGCCATCGAGCGCCCCAGGCCGTCAGGAGGCTTCATGTCTGCACAACCCATCATCCCGTGGCTCGGTGGCAAACGCCGTCTAGCCGACCGTATCTTTCCACTGTTCCCGCGCCACTCCTGCTACGTCGAGCCGTTCGCAGGTGGCGCGGCGCTATTCTTCCTCCGGCCAGTGCCGGCCGAGGTCGAGGTGCTCAATGACGTCAACGGCGACCTGGTCAACCTGTACCGGGTTGTCCAACACCACCTGGAGGAGTTCGTCAGGCAGTTCAAGTGGGCGCTGTCATCGCGCCAGGTCTTCAAGTGGCTGCAGGAGACGAGGCCGGAAACGCTGACAGATATCCAGCGCGCTGCCCGCTTCTACTACCTGCAGCAATCGGCTTTTGGTGCCCGCGTGGAGGGGCAGAACTACGGCACCGCTACAACCACGCCGCCCGGCCTGAACTTGCTGCGTTTGGAGGAGAACTTGTCGGCGGCACACCTGCGGCTGAGCAGTACCTACATCGAGCACCTGTCTTGGCAGGACTGCTTGGCGAGGTACGACCGGGAGCACACCCTCTTCTATATGGACCCGCCGTACTGGCAGACAGAGGGCTACGGCGTGCCTTTCGGCTTCGAGCAGTATCAGGAGATGGCCCGGATGCTGCGCCAGATCAAAGGAAAGGCGATCGTTAGCCTCAACGACCACCCGGACATCCGCGAATGCTTCGCCGGGTTCCATATCGAGGCGACCGACATCAAGTACACGGTGGGTGGTGGCAGGGGGAGTGAGGCAAGGGAGGTGCTGATCTTCAGCTGGGATATCCAGGCCGAGCCGGCTGGCCTGTTCTGAGTGTCAATTCTTCTGCGAAATTTGGCGGCTCCCGGTGGGTGGCGCTATGCCAAGTAAACCGCAGCGCAATGCCAAAACCGCCGCGCCCTTACATGACGACACTCTTATCGCGCTGTACTTGTAGGGCCGGGTTTACCCCGGCCGGCCGACACCGACGTCACGCTCCGCTGGCCGGCATAAAGCCGGCCCCACAGAACTCATGCCAGCCCCGCACACCAAAACGCCAGCCCGAAGGCTGGCGTTTTTTGTACAACGCGCCGGCATCAGCCGCGCATGTTGTAGACCTTCTTCTCGTTCAGCTCGGCGTAGGCGTACAGGCGCTCCAGATAAGCCTTCTGCTGCGCCCAGACCTTGGCCGCCGCAGGGTCGGCAGCGGCAGAGTCTTCCACCGCCTGGGCGGCGACTTCCTTGAGGCGCGCCAGCACCGCGTCGGGCAGCTCGCGGATTTCCACGCCCTGGTCGCGCATCTGCTCCAGCGATTCCATGTTCTTGGCGTTGTAGTCGTCCAGCACGTCGCCGTTCACGTCGCGGGCAGCGGCGCGGACGATGGCCTGCAGATCGGCCGGCAGGGTTTCCCAGGCCTTGAGGTTGACGTCCAGCTCGAAGGTGACGTTGGGCTCCTGCCAGCCCGGGGTGTAGTAGTACTTGGCCGCCTTGTGCAGACCCAGCGCCAGGTCGTTGTACGGACCGATCCACTCGGTGGCGTCGATGGTGCCGGTCTGCAGCGCGGTGAAGATTTCGCCGGCCGGCAGGTTGACCACGGTGCCGCCCATGCGGGTCAGCACTTCGCCGCCCAGGCCCGGGGTGCGCATCTTCAGGCCCTTGAAATCCTCGACGCTGGTGATTTCCTTGTTGAACCAGCCGGCGGTCTGCACGCCAGTGGCGCCGCAGGCCAGCGGCAGAATACCGAACGGCTTGTAGACCTCTTCCCACAGCTGCATGCCGCCGCCACGGTGCAGCCAGGCATTCATTTCCTGGGCATTCGGGCCGAACGGCAGGGCGCAGAAGAACTGTGCGGCGGGAACCTTGCCCTTCCAGTAGTAGGGCGCGCTGTGACCCATTTCGGCGGTGCCGCGCGAAACCGAGTCGAAGACTTCCATGGCCGGAACCAGCTCGCCGGCGGCATACACCTTGATGTTCAGGCGGCCGTTGCTCATCTCGCTCACCAGACGGGCGAAACGCTCGGCACCCACACCGACACCGGGGAAGTTCTTCGGCCAGGAGGTGACCATCTTCCAGGAGAAGCTCTGCTGCTGCGTGGCAGCACCGGACGCGGTGGGCGCGGTTTCCTGCTTGCATCCGGCCAGTGCGGTGGCCGCCAGGCCGACTCCGGCTGCGGCGAGAATGTCACGACGTTTCATGGGCGTATTCCTTGTTGTTGTTGTGTTGACGCAGGGGCGGGACGTCGAGGCCCTTTATGACCCGACTAGCATAGGCTGCCGCCCTGATTCCAGCTTCGTCACTACGACAAAAGTCGAGGCGGCGTTGCCCCTGAGCGAGGACGCGGCCTAAAATCGCGGCCCGCCTGCTTTTCAGCCCTTATAAAGGACTCGTCATGTCCGCAAAAACACCGCCACTTCTGGCCTTCGCGCGCCTCATCGACTCGTTCAATGCCTGGCTGGGTCGCATCTGCGCCTGGCTGCCGGTCTTTCTGGTGATTGGTACCGCGCTCGTGGTTGTCCTGCGCTATGGATTCGGTATCGGCGCCACCGGGCTGCAAGAAGCCGTGATGTATGGCCATGCACTGGTCTTCATGGGCGCCGCCGCCTGGGCACTGCAACAGGGCGCGCATGTGCGGGTAGACATCCTCTATCAGCGCTTTTCGGCACGCACTAAGGAAGTGGTCAACATGTTCGGCACCCTGGTGCTGCTGCTGCCCACCTGCGGCTTTCTGCTCTGGCTCAGCTGGAGCTACGTCGGCGCCGCTTGGGCGACCCTCGAGGGCTCGCCGGAAGCCGGTGGCCTGCCGTTCGTGTACCTGCAAAAGAGCATCATCCTGGTACTGGTCATCAGCCTGTTGCTGCAGGCCTTTTCCATCCTGATCAAGGGCGCCTACCGTCTGGCCGGCCGCCTCCCCTTCGAAGACCAAGCCGAGGTGCAGCATGGCTGAGACGATGGCCCTACTGCTGTTCCTGGGCATCTGTGTGTTTCTGATGACCGGCTTCCCGGTCGCCTTCGTGTTGGGCGGCGTCTCGCTGCTGTTCGCCGGCTTTGGCGTGCTTTTCGGCATTTTCGACGGCACCTATCTGATGGCGCTGCCGAACCGCATCTTCGGCATCATGAACAACCAGACCATGCTGGCGGTGCCGCTGTTCGTGTTCATGGGCGTGATGCTGGAAAAATCGCGCATCGCCGATGACCTGCTGGAATCCATGACCCGTCTGTTCGGCGCCAAGCCGGGCGGTCTGGCCATTTCCGTCTGCCTGGTCGGTGCGCTGCTGGCCGCCTCCACCGGCATCGTCGGCGCCACCGTGGTAACCCTGGGCCTGCTGGCCCTGCCGACCATGCTGCGTCGTGGTTACGATCCGGCGATTTCCACCGGCACGCTGGCGGCCACCGGCACCCTCGGGCAGATCGTCCCCCCGTCCATCGTGCTGGTGCTGCTGGGCGATGTGATGTCCAGCGCCTACCAGCAGGCCCAGTTGAAGATGGGCATCTTCTCGCCGAAAACCGTATCGGTGGGCGACCTGTTCATGGGCGCGCTGATTCCCGGCATGGTGCTGATCGGCATGTATGTGCTGTATCTGGTGATCATGGCCGTTCTCAAGCCGGCCAAGCTGCCGCCGATGCCCCAGGAAGAGCTGGGCTCGGTGAACTGGGGCCAGCTACTTGGCGCCCTGCTGCCGCCGCTGCTGCTGATCGGCCTGGTGCTCGGTTCCATCCTGATGGGCTTCGCCACGCCCACCGAGGCCGCCGCCGTGGGCGCCGTGGGCGCCACCGTGCTGGCCCTGAGCAAGCGCAAGCTTAGCCTGCAGCAGCTCAAGGACGTGACATTCAGCACCACCTCGATCTCGGCGATGGTGTTCCTGATCCTGATCGGCGCCTCGCTGTTCTCGCTGGTGTTCCGTGGTTTCGGTGGCGAAACGGTCATCGAGGATGTGCTGAACAACCTGCCGGGCGGCGTGATGGGCGCCTTCTTCGCGGTGATGCTGGTGATCTTCATCCTCGGCTTCATCCTCGACTACATCGAGATCTGCTTCGTGGTGGTACCGATCGTCGGCCCGATCCTGCTGGCCATGGGCCTGGACCCGGTCTGGCTGGGCGTGATGATGGCCATCAACCTGCAGACCTCGTTCCTGACGCCGCCGTTCGGTTTCGCGCTATTTTACCTGCGCGGCGTGGCGCCGCCGGAACTCCGCACCGCCGACATCTACCGCGGCGTGCTGCCCTTCATCGTGTTGCAGTTGCTGGTGCTGGCGGCCGTGGCGG
>DATJDB010000206.1:0-7370 GCA_035497635.1 Pseudomonas sp.
CAGGGCTTTCTGGTACTCGATGATCTGGGACGCCAGACCTACCTGGACGTGATCGACACGCAGAATGCCGATCGCCTGTTTGATGATGCGGTCCGGGCGCTGCTGGCCTTCCAGCAACTGCCGCAGGATGCCGGGCTGCCCGCTTATGATGAAGCCCTGTTGCGCCGCGAACTGCAGCTGTTCCCCGACTGGTACCTGACCCATGAGCTCAAGGAGTGCCTGAGCGCCGGCCAGCAAGCTGCCTGGGAGCACAGTTGCCGCGTGCTGATCGACAGCGCGCTGATGCAGTCGCGTGTGCTGGTGCATCGCGATTACATGCCGCGCAACCTGATGCTCAGCGAGCCGAACCCCGGCGTGCTGGATTTTCAGGATGCCGTCTACGGGCCGGTCAGCTACGACATCACCTGCCTGTTCAAGGATGCCTTCCTCAGCTGGCCGCTGGAGCGGGTGGATGCCTGGCTGGAGCGTTACTGGCAGCAGGCGCGCGAAATCGGCATCGCGGTGCCGCAACGTTTTGCCGATTTCCTGCGCGACTGCGACCTGATGGGCGTGCAGCGGCACCTCAAGGTGATCGGCATCTTCGCGCGCATCTGTCACCGCGATGGCAAGCCCAGGTACCTGGCGGACGTGCCACGCTTCTTCGCCTATATCGATGCCGTGACGGCGCGGCGCCCGGAGCTGGCCGAGCTGCGTGACTTGCTGGCCGGATTGCCGGGGCGGCCGGCATGAAAGCCATGATCCTGGCGGCCGGCAAAGGCGAGCGCCTGCGTCCGCTGACGCTGCACACTCCCAAGCCGCTGGTGCGTGTCGGCGGCAAGCCGCTGATCGAGTACCACATCGAGGCGCTGGCGCGCGCCGGCTTCCGTGAGCTGGTGATCAACCATGCCTGGCTTGGCGCACAGATCGAAGAACATCTGGGCGACGGCGCCCACTTCGGCGTGCGCATTGCCTACTCTGCCGAAGGCGAGCCGCTGGAGACGGGGGGCGGCATCCGCAAGGCGCTGCCGCTGCTGGGTGACCAGCCTTTTGTGGTGGTCAACGGCGACATCTTCACGGATTACGATTTTTCCGGCCTGCGCGACATTGCGATCGCTTCAGCCCACCTGGTTCTGGTCGATAACCCTGAGCATCATGCCGACGGCGACTTCGCCTGGAGCGAGGGGCGGCTGCTGGCGGACCGGGAGGGATCGCCGCGGCTGACCTACAGTGGTATCGCGGTGCTACATCCCGGGCTATTCGCGGACAGCCCGGATGGAGCCTTCAAACTGGCTCTGCTGCTGCGCCGCGCGCAGGCCGAAGGATCGGCCAGCGCGGAGCATTTCACGGGGCGCTGGATCGATGTCGGCACCCACGAGCGACTGGAGCAGGCGGAGCGTCTGCGGATGGGAGAGTCTTGAACATGCGTTGGCCTGTCACCCTGTTGGGCGCAGCCGCCGGAATGGCGATTGCGAGCATTCCCGGCGCGCTCCTGGGTGGCGTGCTCGGTCACAGCCTGGATCGACGCTTACAGATTCGTTCCTGGAAGGGCCTGGTCCAGCGCCTGGGCTGGAGCGGCGGCGAGCTGGAAGACAACGACCTGCTGTTCATCCTGCTCGGGCGCCTGGCCAAGAGCGACGGCCGGGTGCGGGAGACACACATCGCCCAGACCCGCGCAGAAATGCGCCGCCTGAGCCTGAGTACCGAGCAGCAGCGCCGCGCCATCGACGCATTCAATCGGGGCAAGACCGGCGACGATGGCCTGTTGTTGCCGCTGCGTCGGCTGCGCAAGCGGCCCGAGAAGGTCCGCAGTGTGCTCTCCAGCTGCTGGCGGCTGGCGGCCGCCGAGCCACAGATCAGCGAGCGCAAGCGCAACCTGATCCTGCTCTGGGGTCGTTGGGCCGGTTGCACGCCGGGCGAGGTGCTGGATCTGCAACCGACCGCCAGCCAGCACAATCCCGGCAAGGCACGCGAATCGGCGGTGGCGCCGCGTGCGCGTAACCCGTACGAGGAAGCTCTGCAATTGCTCGGTATACGGGAAACCTCCGAGACGACGGAGATCAAGCGCGCCTATCGTCGTCTGCTCAGTCAGTACCACCCGGACAAGCTGGCCGGCGCCGGCGCCAGCACCGACGCGGTGCGCGAGGCCACCGAGAAGACCCGTGAACTGCACAGCGCCTATACGCTGGTACGCGAGCGTCACGGGTTCTAATGGCGCTGCTTACTATGCGGTCGGGTCGGCTCTGACGGCCGGCGTAAAGCCGGCCCTACACAAGGCCTGGCATCTCCATAGTCGCGTTTGACTTGTAGGGCCGGCTTTACGCCGGCCAGCGGCGGTCGGGTCGCGCAGAAGTCTTAGCGCTGCGCCGAGCGCGCGCCCAGTTCCAGCCAGCCGCGCACGCGGCGCACCAGTTGCTCCTGTTCGGCGCGGGCATTACTCGGCAGGCTCTGCAGGCCGATCTGCATATAGGTCGGATGCTGCTGGCGCTTGCCGGCATTCAGGCGTTCACGTGCGGCGGCCTGCTGGCTCGTCTGGTCGCGGTAGTAGAAGTCGGCGGTCGCCAGGCGCAGCTGCGGCAACAATTCGTCGAGTCCGGCCTCGGCACCCTCGGGTTCGCGCGGGGAGACGATCACCAGTTGCGCCACCTCGTTCGGTTGCTGCTCCTGAAGGAAGCGAGCAGCCCAGTAAGCGCCGGTGCCATGACCGAGCAGGACCAGCGTGCGCGGCTGCTGCTGACGCGCAAATTCCAGCGCAGCGCGCAGGCGCGCCTGCACCCGCTGGGCGTGGTCCGGTTCTGCCGGAGCCAGGTCATCCAGCGGAACGATGGCACTGATCACTTCCGGAATGGCTTCGGTCGCGGCTGTCGATGGCGTGGCTTCCTGCTCGGCGCTGGCCGCTTCTGCTGTCGGCTCGACCTGTGCTTCTGAGGTTTCAGTGGCCTCCGGGGCTTCCACTTTCTCCACGCCCTCCAGTACCACGGTAACCGGCTCGCCCTTGCGAGGCTTTACGCCAGCGTTGGGGCCGTCCGGCAGGGTCAGGCTCAGAGTGCTCCAGCCGATATCCGGCAACTGACGGCGCAGCGGACCGATGGCGGTGGGCCAGTCCGCGGTTTCACCCTCGCCAGGCAGCAGAATCACCAGCCCGACGGGTTGCGCCTGGTTGGCTGGCAACCACAGGGAAAGGAACGGATCGGCACCGCCATCCAGGGTGAACTGCTGGCGCGCCGGCAGTTTGCGCTGCAAGGCTTGCTCGTGGGACTCGCTGCGAGTGTCCAGCATCGGACGGGGCGGCACCGGACGCGCGGCCGGCTCGCTGACAACGGCCGCGGGGGACGCTTCGCCGCCGACTGGGGCATCTTCGGCCTGGGCCGGCAGGCCGTGCAGCAGCAGGGCCAGAGTCAGGGGAGAGAGCAGGACGGCGGAGTGGCGCAGCATGGCAACGAACCGGCGATGAGGGAGACGCTGGGAGTCTAAAGGGCAATTGGCGGCTTGTCAGGCAAGCCGCCGGTGAACAGCGCAAGCGCGTCGGCGAGAGTACAATGCGCGCTTTCCGGAATTGCCCTGCCGAGGTCCGCCCCATGCCACCCTTCGCCATCGCTCCGTCGATTCTCTCCGCCGACTTCGCCCGCCTTGGTGAGGAAGTGGACAAGGTACTCGCCGCCGGCGCCGACATCGTGCATTTCGACGTGATGGACAACCACTACGTGCCCAACCTGACCATCGGCCCGATGGTCTGCAGCGCGCTGCGCAAGTACGGCATTACCGCACCCATCGATGCGCACCTGATGGTCAAGCCGGTGGACCGGCTGATCGGCGACTTCCTCGAGGCCGGCGCCAGCTACATCACCTTCCACCCGGAAGCCAGCGAGCACATCGACCGCTCCCTGCAACTGATCAAGAGCGGCGGCGCCAAGGCCGGCCTGGTGTTCAACCCGGCCACGCCGCTGGATTGCCTGAAGTACGTGATGGACAAGGTCGACATGATCCTGCTGATGAGCGTGAACCCCGGCTTCGGCGGCCAGAAGTTCATTCCCGGCACCCTGGACAAGCTGCGCGATGCCCGTGCGCTGATTGACGCCAGCGGCCGTGACATCCGCCTGGAAATCGACGGTGGCGTGAATGTGCAGAACATTCGCGCCATCGCCGAAGCCGGCGCCGATACCTTCGTCGCCGGCTCGGCGATCTTCAACCAGCCCGACTACCAGGCGGTGATCGACGCCATGCGTGCGGAGTTGGCGCACGTCGCGCGATGACCCGGCTGGAAGCGCTGTTCGACGGGCGGCTGCCGCGTCTGGTGATGTTCGATCTGGATGGCACGCTGGTGGATTCGGTGCCAGACCTGGCGGCCGCCGTGGACAGCATGCTGCAGCAGCTGGGCCGGGCTCCGGTCGGCATCGAAAAGGTGCGCGACTGGGTCGGCAATGGCGCTCCGGTGCTGGTGCGTCGTGCCCTGGCCGGCCAGTTGGACCACGCCGAAGTGTCCGCCGCTGACGCCAGCGCGGCACTGGCGCTGTTCACCGAGGCTTATGCCGGCAGCCATGCCCTGACCACTGTCTACCCCGGTGTCCCGGAATGCCTGGGTTGGCTGACGCTACGAGACATTCCGCTGGCCGTCATTACCAACAAGCCGAGCCGGTTTGTCGCCCCGCTGCTGGAAGAGAAAGGCTTGGCAGGCCACTTTTGCTGGACGGTGGGCGGCGACACGCTGCCCGTGCAAAAGCCTGACCCGGCCGCGCTGTTCTGGGTGATGGACAAGGCCGGCGTGGCGCCGGAACAGGCGTTGTTCGTTGGCGACTCGCGCAACGACGTGCTGGCGGCCCGCGCTGCGGGTGTGCGCTGCGTGGCGCTGAGTTACGGCTACAACCATGGCCGGCCGGTTGCCGAGGAATCGCCCGACCGGGTTCTCGACGATCTGCGCCTGCTGGTTGCCAGCGTCCCGGGGCTGCGCTAGTGTGGCCCGCACTGTGTCACCTCCCGCAAGAGAATCAGATCGTGGTGGTCACCCGCAAACAATGGATGAAAGTTCTCAAGGCCCTGGCCCGTTGGCGCTGGCGCGCCTGACTTTCTTCTGCCGGCTGTGCCGGCCCGTTTGCCTGACCCTTTGTTTTGCCCCTCCGACCACGAGGCTGACATGACCCGCGAAGAATTCCTGCGTTTGGCCGCTGACGGCTACAACCGCATCCCGCTGGCGTTTGAAACGCTGGCCGATTTCGACACTCCGCTCTCCCTCTATCTCAAGCTGGCCGACCAGCCCAACACCTATCTACTCGAATCCGTGCAGGGCGGCGAGAAATGGGGGCGTTATTCCATCATTGGCCTGCCGAGCCGCACCGTGCTGCGTGTGCAGGATCACCAGGTGCAGGTGCGGGACAACGGCAAAGTGGTGGAGGAAGCCAAGGTCGAAGACCCGCTGGCCTTCGTCGAGCAGTTCAAGGCCCGTTATCGCGTGCCGACCCTGCCCGGCCTGCCGCGTTTCGATGGCGGCCTGGTGGGCTACTTCGGCTATGACAGCGTGCGCTATGTGGAGCGCAAGCTGGCGCAGTGCCCGAATCCCGATCCGCTGGGCACCCCGGACATCCTGCTGATGGTCTCCGACGCGGTGGTGGTATTCGACAACCTGGCCGGCAAGCTGCACTGCATCGTGCTGGTCGACCCGGCGCAGGCGGACGCCTACGACGCCGGCATGGCGCGGCTGCAGACCCTGCGCGAACGGCTGCGCCAGCCGATTACGCCGCGTCCGGGGCTGGACTTCGACCGGGCCAAGGGGCCCGAGCCGGTGTTCCGTTCCAGCTTTAGCCAGGAGGCCTTCGAACAGGCGATCCGCCAGATCAAGGAATACATCCTGGCCGGCGACTGCATGCAGGTGGTGATCTCCCAGCGCATGTCGATTCCCTTCCAGGCCGCGCCGATTGATCTGTACCGCGCGCTGCGCTGCTTCAACCCCACCCCTTACATGTACTTCTTCAATTTCGGCGACTTCCACGTGGTGGGTTCCTCGCCGGAGGTGCTGGTGCGCGTCGAGGACGGCGAAGTCACCGTGCGCCCGATCGCCGGCACCCGCCCGCGCGGCGCGACCGAAGAAGCGGATCGCGCACTGGAGCAGGACCTGCTTTCCGATGCCAAGGAATTGGCCGAGCACCTGATGCTGATCGACCTGGGCCGCAACGATGTAGGCCGGGTGTCGAACACCGGCTCGGTGAAGGTCACCGAGAAGATGGTCATCGAGCGCTATTCCAACGTCATGCACATCGTCTCCAACGTCACCGGCCAGCTGAAACCCGGGCTGTCAGCCATGGATGCGCTACGCGCGATCCTGCCGGCCGGCACCCTGTCCGGCGCGCCGAAAGTGCGCGCCATGGAAATCATCGACGAGCTGGAGCCGGTCAAGCGCGGCGTCTACGGCGGCGCGGTCGGCTACCTGGCCTGGAACGGCAACATGGACACCGCCATCGCCATCCGTACGGCGGTGATCAAGGGCGGCGAGCTGCATGTGCAGGCCGGCGCCGGCATCGTTGCCGACTCGGTACCGGCACTGGAGTGGGAAGAAACCCTGAACAAGCGCCGCGCCATGTTCCGTGCCGTGGCGCTGGCCTCGTCCGACGTGGAAGGAGCGTAAGCCATGCTGCTGATGATCGATAACTACGACTCCTTCACCTACAACGTCGTGCAGTACCTGGGCGAGCTGGGTGCTGATGTCCATGTAATCCGCAACGACGAGCTGACCGTCGCGCAGATCGAGGCGCTCAAGCCCGAGCGCATCGTGGTCTCGCCGGGGCCCTGCACGCCGACCGAAGCCGGCATGTCCATCGAGGCCATCCAGCACTTCGCCGGCAAGCTGCCGATCCTCGGCGTGTGCCTGGGTCACCAGAGCATCGGCCAGGCCTTCGGTGGCAAGGTGCTGCGTGCGCGGGTGGCCATGCATGGCAAGACCAGCCCGGTGTTTCATGAGGATAAAGGCGTGTTCGCCGGCCTGAATCACCCGCTGACCGTGACCCGCTATCACTCGCTGGTGGTCGAGCGGGAGAGCCTGCCCGATTGCCTGGAAATCACCGCCTGGACCCAGCACGCCGACGGCAGCGTCGACGAGATCATGGGCCTGCGTCATAAGACCCTGAACATCGAGGGCGTGCAGTTCCACCCGGAATCCATCCTCACCGAACAGGGCCACGAGCTCTTTGCCAATTTCCTGAAACAGACCGGAGGCGTGCGCGCATGAACATCAGGGATGCCCTCAATCGGGTGGTCAACCACTTGGACCTGAGCACTGAAGAAATGCAGGCCGTGATGCGCGAGATCATGACCGGGCAGTGCACCGATGCGCAGATTGGCGCCTTCCTGATGGGCCTGCGCATGAAGAGCGAGAGCATCGACGAGATCGTCGGTGCCGTGCAGGT
>DATJDB010000207.1:0-1618 GCA_035497635.1 Pseudomonas sp.
GTTGGATTGCATCCTCGGCATCAGGAATCCGAGCAGAATGAACAGAAGACCGGCCCCGACCAGGGCAACACCGGTGATCGAAATAGGCCACCCCAGGTTGTACCCCAGCATGGCGATGTGAATGCAGGCCAGGAAAATCATGATGGCGTTGCCCAGCGTCCACCAGATCCCGCCGTACAGCAGCCCTTCCTTCCGTGGATCGGCGTGGGGCAGGAAGGCAAAGACCAACCCCAGGACAGCGCCGAACAGCGGCAGGAACACCGCCGCCAGCGTCCGGCCCATGGTCCCATCGGGGCGGCCCGCCAGGTCCCAGTGGGATGCCACCCGCGCCGGGAGATGCGGCATGGCCCAGAGACCGAAGGCGAGCGCGGCGAGCAACAGGGCAAAGCCGGGCATCAGACGTCGCAAGGGGGACTCCTGTTCAGGGCGATGCTGGAAGATGCCTTCCCGAGGCCGGGAGCGGAACCACATTGACAGCCGTCTCTCGGCCTGCCCACCTTTAGCGCATGCACGGCACCGTGTCACCGGATCGCGACCAGCAGATCCGTCGCGTGCTGCTCCTGATCCTCGGCGCCAACCTGCTGGTCGTGGCCATCAAGGCCTCGGTCGGCGTAGCGACCGGATCACTGGCAGTACTGGGCGACCTGATTCAGGCATCACTCGACGCCGTGAACAACGGAATCGGTCTCGTGATCATGGCCGTCGCCACCAAGGGGCCCGACGCGGAGCATCCCTACGGGCACGCCAAGTTCGAGACACTCGGTGCGCTGCTCATCGTCATCTTTCTGTCGGTGTCCATCTTCGAGCTCCTCCGTGGCGCCGTGGCGCGACTTGCCGAAGGGTCGGCGCCGCCCACGGTATCGTTCGGGAGCCTGGGGCTGCTCGCGGTGACGCTGGGACTGAATGTGATCGTGACGGTGGTCGAGGGGCGCGCCGGCCGGCAGCTCAACAGCGAACTGCTCCTGGCCGACGCCGTGCATACCCGGACCGACGTCCTCATCACCGTCGCCGTGCTGGGCGGCCTGATACTCAGCCGCCTGGGCCTGTGGTGGGCCGACCCGGTGCTGGCGATCATCGTGGCCGCCATGGTGGGCCGGGCCGGCTATAATATCGTCCGCCGCGCCATGCCGAGCCTGGTGGATGAGCGGGCCTACGATGCCCAGACCATCCGGCACGAAGCCGAACTGGTGCCCGGGGTGCACGCCGCCTATTCCATCCGGTCGCGGGGCGCGGCCAATACCCTTTTTGCGGAGCTTACCATAGCCGTGGACGGGCGGTCCGATGTTACCAGCGCGCATGGCATCGCTGATGCCGTGGAAGACCGCTTGCGGAAGGCGCTCCAGTTCCAGGAAGTCGTGGTCCACGTGGAACCATGCTGAAAGGCACCGAGACCCGTCGCACCCGCGCCCGGCGGCCACCACCGTCGCTGAAGCAGCAGTATCACGAATACGTGCTGCAGCGGATCGAGACCTACAAGAACTCGCTGGGGCGTAACCGCCTGCTGGAGATCGGCGGCGAAGCGGCCACCGAAATGCAGGACGCCTTCTCCGGTCAGTTCCTGCTCACCGAAGTGCTGATGCAGGAAGCCGTGGACCGCCTGATCAGCAAGCGCCTCCGC
>DATJDB010000208.1:0-17263 GCA_035497635.1 Pseudomonas sp.
GATGAATCCGCGCTGGCCGAGCAATTCCTCTCTCGCCTGCAATACGCCTACGGCAGCGACACCTGGGGCGAAGCCCTGAGCGGCGGCAACCTGTTCGCCGAGCAGCTCAAGGGTGTGCAGGCGGCGATCCTCTCGCGCTCCTCCGAGCTCAACGGCGTGCTGTCCACCGACCACCCCTTCGAGTACCTCGGTGGGCTGTCGCTGGCCGTGCGCCATCTGGATGGCGCCAGCCCGGCGCTGTATATCGCCGACCTGCGCCAGTCCACGCCGCGCACCACGGCGACGGCGACCTTCCTGGCCACCGAACTGCGCAGCCGCTACCTCAACCCGCAGTGGATCGGCGCGATGCAGGCCGAAGGCTACGCCGGCACGCTGGAAGTGCTGAATATCGCCAACAACCTGTGGGGCTGGCAGGCCGCCGACCGCAACATGGTGCGCGCCGATCAATGGCAGGCGCTGCACGACACCTTCATCAACGACCAGCGCGAGCTGGGCATCGACCAATGGTTCGAACAGCACAACCCCACCGCTCAGGCGCAACTGGTCGAGCGCCTGGTCGAGGCGATCCGCAAGGGTTACTGGCATGCCGGCGAACAGCCCCGTCGCGAGCTGGTGGAGCGCTGGCAGGCGCTGACCACCGAGCACGGCGCCGATGCCGGCGACCCGGTGACGCGCGCTTTCCTCAACGAGATGGCCAGCGGCTTCGGTCTGCAGGGCGCGCCCGGCGAGGGCGCGGCCAGCAACGCGGCGCTGCAAACCATCACCGGCCAGATCCTCCAGGAAGTGTCCGCCGCCGGCGAGCCGCAGCAGCCCTGGCTGCTCTGGCTGGGCGCCGCCAGCTTGCTGCTGTGCCTGCTCTTCGGTGCCGTGCGCCAACTGCGCACCGTACCCGTCCATCCCTCCAATGACTTCGCTTACGCAAAGGCTTGAACCATGAACATGCTCGAATCCAGTCTCTACGAACTCACCCGGCTGTTTCTGGCGCCGGTGCTGCTGCTGATCCTCGCCGCCCTGATCTACGCCTTCGTGGCCCTCGGCGCGTTCCTGGCGGAAGCCTGGCAGCGGCGCAGCGGGCGCTACCGGTCGGTGCTGGCGGCCTATCAGGCCAGCCACGGTGGCAGCAGCGAAGACCTGGAGCTACACATCATGCAGCGCCTGGAATGGCTGCGCGTCACCTCGCGCAGCACGCCCATGCTCGGCTTGGTGGCCACCATGATTCCGATGGGCCCGGCCCTGCTGGCGCTGACCCAGAGCGATGCCCAAGCGATTGGCGAGAACCTGGTGGTGGCGTTTTCCTCGGTTATCCTCGCGCTGGTGGCCGCCAGCATCACCTTCTTCATCCTGACCGTGCGCCGCCGCTGGCTGCTCCAGGAACTGCGCTGCATCGAACGCGCGGCGGAGGTGGCCTGATGCGCTTTCTGGAACACGACGACGCCGACGATCCGTTGCTGTCGATGGTCAACCTGATCGATCTGTTCCTGGTGGTGATCGGCATTCTGCTGATTGTCATCGTGCAGAACCCGCTCAACCCGTTTAGTCAGGACTCGGTCATAGTGGTCGAAAATCCCGGCGAGGCGGACATGCGCATGCTGATCAAGGAAGGCAAGGAGCTAAAACGCTACGAAGCCAACGGCGAAATGGGCCAGGGGGAGGGCATCCGGGCCGGTATCACTTACCGGCTGGACGACGGGCGGATGATCTATGTGCCCGAGGAAGCCTCCGCTCCCTGACCGCTGCGCGCCTATTCCGGAACGCAGATCCGTCCGGCCAACGCCGCCTGCAGCGTCTTGAACACCAGCACGGCGACTACCAAGCTGAGCAGAGCCAGCAATGCCCAGCCCAGTCCGGTGAAGAACGCCAACTCGCTGCGCCGGGCCATTTCCAGGGTCGCCAGGGTCAGCGCGGCCAGCGGGAAGGCGTAGGCCCAGGCGGACACGAAGAAGGGCACGCGCAGGAAGCGCGCGGCATTGCTGGCCAGCAGCAGCGCCAGGAACAGGGCGATGTAATAAAGGATGCGGGCGAAGGCATCCAGGCTGTCGGTCAACTGCAGGTAGGCCAGAAAGCCCACCGACGGCGGCGCCAGCAGGATGAACAGCGTCGGCGTCAGGCGCACCGGCAGCGGTTCATGGAAGAACAGCCGGTACAGCACCAGGGTCATCAGCACCAGCCAGAACACCAGCCCGATGCTGAAGAAGAACCAGCTGACATCCAGCGGGGCGAAGCTCACGCCGGCCACCGGCACCAGGATGTTGCCCACCACCGGGATGAACCAGGCCGGGTTGGCATGCTTGATCTCGAAATGGGTCTGGTGGATCCAGTCGCTCATCACCAGCAGGGTGAACGCCAGGTGTAGCGCCGCACCCACGCCCCACAGCCAGCGCGCCACATCCGGGGCGGCCTGTGTCCAGGCGATGCCGAGCAGAAGCAGGCCGATGGAAATGGCCGGGAAGAAGTTGTGCTTGACCGGGTGCGCGCGCTCGGCCCGCACCGCCGCCGGATGGCGCAGCAGCTTGGCCGCATACACCACCACCAGAAAGGCAAACAGTGCGCTGACCAGCCAGCGCAGCAGCGCGCCAATTTCCTGCGGGGCCATGCCCGCATGGCTGGCCTTGATCCAGGCGATGGCCAGCCCGGCCAGGCCCATCACGCTGGAAAACAGAGCAACCGGGAAATGCTCGAGACGGGAGTGTGCTTCAGACATCGACAACGCTTCCTGTTGGGGGGTACGGCCAGGTTCCGGCAGCCCGGTTCCTGATGGCCGGCGCATGATATACCCCCGAGGGGTATGTGTGGCCTGCGACGCAACGCAACAGGGCGGCCTGGCAATCGGCCTTACCGGCTCGCACCTGGGCGGCTAGGATGCCCGGACGGCGGCCAACACAGGAGACGACAGTGAACCAGCCGGACTACGAGCAGTTCTTCCATGAATACGCAGCAGCCTATGAGCGCTCACTGGGCGAGTCCGTCGATGTGGCGGCGATATGCGGCTTCTTTGCCGAGGCATTCATCGCGGCGGGTGTAAACGGGCAGGTCGCCGCCGGGGCCAACGATGAAACGTTCGAGGCCGCGCTGCGCCAGGGTTACGGCTTCTACAAGGCCATCGGCACCACAGGCATGAAGGTCGAGCGGGTGGAGGCGCAAGCCCTGTACGAGAACCATGACCGGGTGCGGGTCTTCTATTCGGCCCGTTATCGCAAGAAAGACGGAAGCGAGGTTTCGATTCCGTTCGACGTCCTGTACCTGCTGCAGCGGCGCAGCGGCGGGCCGAAGATCTTCGGCTTCATCGCTGGCGACGAAATGGCCGCCTTCCGCGCGCAGGGTCTGGTGGACGAGACTGGCCAGCCCGTTTGAGCAGTGATCGCGCCGGAGCGCCGAGCCGGGCGTCAGCGGCAGGTGAAGTGCGGGTAATGCTGGCTATCCATGTCAACCAGGGCCAGGGCCAGGGCCAGGGCTTCCGGCTGCTCGAAACACCGCAGTGCCGGTGGAAGGATGCTGGCGCAGGTAGTCCTCGGCCTTCTTCTGAATCCTGGCCCGCGCTTCGGCATCCGGGTCCTTCCTGGGTTCTGGCGCTTTGCTGTGCATTTGATCGCTCCGCGGCTAAATATAGAAGCTGTCACAAGAACCGCGTGAAATGAGTCGCACGGTTAAATCGGCCCCGGCGGCGGCGCTTTGGCCACGCGGGCTAGGATGCTGGGGTAGCGCCAGCCCCGGCCGTTCAGGAGAGCCATCATGATCAATGCACTGATCGAGCACGTGATCCGCCAGAGCATCGCCCTGCAGTCCGCCCAGGCCCGGCTCGAAGCCCGCACCGATGCCGAGGCGCTGCACGACATGCGCGTCGCCGTGCGCCGCCTGCGCAGCTTTCTGCGCCCGCTGCGCAACCTTTCCCACGTTGCCGCCCTGGAAGCCGCCGCCGCGGCGTTCGGGCAGAAAAGCTCCCCCCTGCGTGACAGCGAAGTCTTGGTGCAGGAACTGCATGCGCGTGGCGCTTCCCGTGGGATCGGCCCGCGCCGCAAACGTCTCGAAGCCGGCTATGACGCGCTGCTGGCCAGCCCCGAGCTGGCGCTGCTGCGGCAAACCCTGGACACCTGGCCGGCCACCTGCCGGACCGCTGCGGGACATGGCGAACTCACCGACCTGGCGCCGTACATCCGCAAGCGCCTGACCCGCCAGCAACGCGGCCTCGCCAAGGCCCTGCGCGACCCCGAGCACGACCGCCATCGCCTGCGCGTACTGATCAAACGCGTGCGCTACGCCGCCGAAGCCTACCCGGACCTTGCAGAACTGCCGAAGCCGGCCGCCCGCCAGCTGAGAATTGCCCAGAACGCCCTCGGCGACTGGCACGACCACCTGCAATGGCTGCAGCGCGCCGAAACGGAAAAGGACCTCAAGCCCCTGTGCGAGCGCTGGCGCCGCGCCCTGATCGCGGCCGAACGGCGGGCGGACCGGGCACTGCGGCCGTTGCGGGAGGTGCTTTCCGAGCACGCTTGAGGACGGAGTTCCGGCGCTGGCTGAGGCGCTGGAAGCGCAGGCACGGGTGAACCTGTCTGGCTCCATTGCGGTTCTGCGTGGTGCGGGTTGAACCCGCGTTTTTTCGCCTCCATCCCGTTTCGTAAAACCTGTCTGTGACCCGTTCGTCTCCTTTTCGCAGGCTGGCTGGAACTCCCTCATCCGCCGTGTTCTAAAGCGGCCAGATTCTTCCCCCTGGCAGCCCTTCCGATGAAGATGAACGTCCCGTCATGCAACGCCTCGCTGTTGGCCCTGTCCTTTCTGTTCATCTCCGGCGTCACTGCCGCGGCCAGTGCGGACGCACTGGCTCCCGTCAGAGGCGCCGCGGATCGCGGCGCCTGTGTGATCGACAACCAGGGAACGCAGGAGCCGGCCATTGCGCTCACCGCATCGGCCTACGATCTGGCCGGTGTCGATCAGGGGGAAGTCCTGACGCTGATCGAGCGCTTTCTGGGGAATGGCTGTTCCATCCATGAGGCCGACAGTCAGGGCACGTCGCCGATCAACGTGGCGGTGCTGACTGCCGAACCGGATCTGCTGGTCTTTCTGCTGCAGGCGGGGGCCGAGCCGGAGATGATCATCAGCGGCGCCCGGCCCTGGGCGAACGGCCACAACAGTGCCGAGTTTGCGCAGCTGTTGTACCAAATCGATCCGAATCCCGGCCGGGAGCGGATTGTCGAGATTCTGAGGCGTCTTCAGTAGGCGGTTCCGCTTCAGTAATTGGTAGGCAAGGCTGCGCCGTTGCCTACCCTACGGTTCTGCGCGCCACTCCCATATCCCCGCATCGCCCTCGATCAGCCGTCCCGCATTGCCCAGTTCGGCGCATTCCCGTTCCAGGGTGTCGCGTAGCCATTGGCGGTCGTGCTCGCTTGGTGCTTCCAGGCGCAGGTGGCGCAGGCGCACCGGCGCCAGTTGCAGGCGGCTCAGGCGACTCTGGTCGTCGAGTTCGGGGAAGTACAGCAGAGTCAGTTCGCTGCGAAAGCCTTCGTGGCCCTCGATGCCTTTGTAGTCGTTGATCAGATCGCCGCAGCCGTAGAGGATCAGCCGCCCGTGATGGATCTCGAAGCCCTTGGGGTGGTGGGAGGAGTGGCCGTAGACCCGGTCAACGCCGGCCTCGTCGATCAGGCGGTGGGCGAAGCGCCGTTGTTCTTCGGGGACGATGTAGCCCCAGTTGCCGCAGGGCGCGATGCTCCCGGTGGGTGAGGGTGTCGCGCAGGCCGTCCGGGCCCCAGTCCTGCACGTGGTTGTTGGCCAGCACGCAGCCGTCGATGGCGGCGGCGTCTAGCAGCGGCAGGTTGCCCGGGTGCAGGCGGTAGTGAATGCCCTTGGCGGCGGGTCGGCCGCGCGCGGTGACGGCGCATTCCAGGTTGATCAGCCGCAGGTCGGAGCGCTGGCGGGTCAGGCGTTGGGGTTTCATCCCGCCCGCTAGACACGCCTCGGGTGCCATCTATCCTGAGCAGAGTCGCATAGCCTGCGAAGGGGAAGGAACCGTGACCGAGCCGAATCACTTTCACCCCAAGCAGCGCCGGGTGTTTTACGACATCGAAGGCTTCGAGGAGCTGGTCGGGCTGGCGCTGGACATGCGTTCGTCCTGGAACCACGCCACCGACTGGATCTGGCGACAGCTCGACGAGCGCTTGTGGGGCCAGACGCGCAATCCCTGGGTGGTGCTGCAGACGGTGTCGCAGGAGCGGCTGCGGCAAGTGCTGGGCGATGCCGATGTGCGCCGGCGGATGGCGACACTGGTCGAGGCGCGCCGCCATGCCGCCGAGGCGCCGGCCTGGTTCCAGCAGGCCCATCCGCAGTCGCCGCTGGGCGCGGTGGCCTACTTCAGCATGGAATTCATGCTAGGCGAGTCGCTGCCCATCTATTCTGGCGGGCTGGGCAACGTGGCCGGCGACCAGCTCAAGGCCGCCGGCGATCTGGGCGTGCCGGTGTACGGCGTGGGCCTGTTGTACCAGACCGGCTACTTTCGCCAGATGATCGACCGCAACGGCGCGCAGCAGGCGCTGTACCCCTACAACGACCCCGGCCAGCTGCCGATCATCCCGCTGCGCCAGGCGGACGGCGAGTGGCTGCGCTTTCGCCTCGAACTGCCCGGCTACGCCATCTGGCTGCGGGCCTGGCAGGTGCAGGTCGGCCGGGTGAAGCTGTTCCTGCTCGACAGCAACGACATGGCCAACTACCCGGTACACCGTGGCATCACCAGCCAGCTGTACGGCAGCGGCGCCGAGTTGCGCCTGACCCAGGAGCTGGTGCTCGGCATCGGCGGCTGGCAGTTGCTGACCGAGCTGGGGCTGCGGCCGGAGGTGTGCCACCTCAACGAGGGCCACGCGGCCTTCGCCGTGCTGGAGCGGGCGCGTCATTTCAAGGAGGAGAGCGGCCAGGACTTCGAAGTGGCGCTGGCCGCCACCCGCGCCGGCAACCTGTTCACCACCCACACGGCGGTGTCGGTGGGTTTCGACCGCTTTGCACCGACGCTGGTGGAGCAGTACCTGGGTGCCTACGCGGAACAGCAGCTGGGGATTTCACGCCGCGCGCTGCTGGCGCTCGGCCGGCTGGACCCGAACAACGACGACGAACCGTTCAACATGGCCTGGCTGGCGATCCGGGGCAGCGGCGCGGTGAACGGCGTCAGCCGTCTACACGGCACGGTCAGCCAGGCGCTGTTCGCGCCGCTGTATCCGCGCTGGCCGCTGGCCGAGGTGCCGGTTGGCCACGTCACCAATGGCGTACACATGCCCACCTGGGACTCGGCACCGGCCGACGAGCTGTGGACCACCGCCTGCGGCAAGAATCGCTGGTCGGGCACCGTCGGCACGCTGGGTGAGGACATCGCCTGCGTTTCCGGTGCCCAGCTCTGGCAGTTCCGCACCGCCGCCAGCGCCGCGCTGGTGGACTACGCCCGCACGCGGCTGGTCTGGCAGATGGGCGCCTCCGGCGCGCCGGAGGCCTGGCTGGATGCCGCGCGCCACGTGCTGGACTGCAACACCCTGACCCTCGGCTTCGCCCGGCGCTTCGTGGCCTACAAGCGACCCAACCTGCTGCTGCACGATCCGCAGCGGCTGATCCGCCTGCTCACCCACCCGCAGCGCCCGGTACAGCTGATCCTGGCCGGCAAGGCGCACCCCGAGGACCGCCGCGGGCAGGCGATGATCCGCCAGTGGGTGGAGTTCGTGCGCCGTCCCGAGGTGCGCCACCGCGCGGTGTTCCTCGCCGACTACGACATGCAGCTGACCGAGCAGCTGGTGCAGGGCGTGGATGTCTGGCTGAACACGCCCCGGCGCCCCTGGGAAGCCTGCGGCACCAGCGGCATGAAGGTGCTGGTCAATGGCGGTCTGAACCTGTCGGTGCTGGACGGCTGGTGGGCGGAGGCCTACTCGCCGGAGGTGGGCTGGGCGCTGGGCGATGGCCGCGAGCATCCGGACGACCCCGAGGACAACGCGCGCGACGCCGAGGCGCTCTACGCGCTGCTGGAGAATGAGGTGGTGCCGCAGTTCTACCAGCGCGACGAGCTGGGCATCCCTACCGCCTGGGTGGAGCGCATGCGCCAGAGCATGGCGCGGCTCACCCCGCAGTATTCGGCGGCGCGCACCGTGCGCGAGTACACCGAGCGGCATTACCTGCCGGCGGCAATGGCTTACCGCGAGCGCGCCGCCGCGCAGGGCGCGCGGGCGGCGGAGCTGGTGCGCTGGCGGCGCGAGCTGGACGAGAAATGGACGGCGCTGCGCATTGGCGAGGTGCGGCTGTTCACCCAGGACGGCAGTCACCATTTCGAGGCCCAGCTGTACCTGGACGCCCTGAACCCCGATTCCGTGCGTGTCGAGCTGTATGCCAACGGCCTGGACGGCTGCTCCGCCGAACGCCTGGTGATGCAGCGGGTGCGCCAGCTGGTGGGCGCGACCTCCGGCTACGCCTATGCCATCGAACTGCCGGCCCGCCGCCCGGCCAGCGACTACACGCTGCGCGTGATCCCGGCCCATGCCGGGGCGCAGGTGCCGCTGGAGAGCGTGCACATTCTCTGGGAGCGCTGAGCCCGCCGACGCTTCGTTGCGAACCTAAGACTTTCTCACGCCCGAGGCGCGCCGCATCGGCAGCGTCGGCCAGCCCTGGCGCATATCGAACTGCGCCGGGCCGAGGACGGCGAAGTCTGGGTGCTCGGTGCGCGCATGCCCGGTTACCTGGGCGAACCGCCGCTGTCCGGCGACTGGCTGGCCACCGGCGACCTGGGCGAACTGCAGGACGGCTTCCTGATCCTGCGCGGGCGCAAGAAGCACCACAGGTTCGCGCCCGCGCCGCAAGGCAGGTGTGGCTGCTGCTTTTGTAGGGCCGGCTTTACGCCGGCCAGCGGAGGTGGGGCAGGTGCGTTGTTGGCTTTCCCACCCCCGTCGTCCGGGATAAACCCGGCCCTACAGTTTGGCAGCCGTGGTGCAACCATCGCCGCGCTGGAGCTTTCCCGCTTCCTCGCCAGTCGAACGCGCAGAACCGTCTGCGCCGAGGAGGCGATGCCATGGCCCACATCAAGATCCTGTTTCGCGGCGCCGCCCGTGACAAGGTGCGGCGCGGCGCGGCGCGACGCGATCCGCGGGACGCTCGGCCCCAAGTCCAAGTCGGTGCTGATCCAGCGCAGCTGGGGCGCCCCGCGGGTCTGCAACGACGGCGTGACCATCGCCAAACAGGTGGATCTGGAAGACCCGGAGGAAAACCTTGGCGCGCAGATGCTGCGCCAGGCCGCCGAACGCACCGGGGAGCTGGTGGGCGACGGCACCAGCACCGCCACCGTGCTCGCCCATGCGCTGTTCGCCGATGGCGTGCGCAACGTGGTGGCCGGGGCCAGCGCCATCGACCTCAAGCGCGGGCTGAATCGCGGCCTGCAGCTGGCTGTCGAATCGCTACGTAGCCAGTCCCGCCCGGTACATACCCGCCTGGAAAAGGCCCAGGTGGCGACACTCTCGGCCCACAACGACCCGAAGGTCGGTGATCAGGTGACCCTGGAAATGCTCGGTCGCGCGCGGCGGGTGGTGGTGGACAAGGAGAGCACCACGCTGATCGGCGGCGCGGGCGCCCGCGAGGCCATCGACAAACGCGTGCAGCAGCTGCGCCAGCAGATCGACAAGGCGACCAGCGACTACGATCGCGAGAAGCTGCAGGAACGCCTGGCCAAGCTGGCCGGCGGGGTGGCGGTGATCCGCGTCGGCGCGCCCAGTGAGTCCGAGATGCGCGCCCGCAAGGACGCGCTGGACGATGCCATCGCCGCCACCAAGGCGGCCATCGTCGAAGGCATCGTGCCGGGTGGCGGGCTGGCGCTGCTGCGCTGCGTGCCGACGCTGGTCGAGGCGGAGGCCGCTAGCGAGGGGGATGAGCGCACCGGCCTGCAGATCCTGCGCCGCGCCCTGGAGGCGCCGGCACGCACCATCGCCGAGAACTCGGCGGTGGACGCCGGGGTGGTGGTGGCGCGCATGCTCGGCGAAGCCGGCAATGTGGGCTTCGACGCCGCCACCAATCGGTACGTGGATCTGTACGAGGCCGGCATCGTCGACCCCACCAAGGTGGTGCGCGTGGCGCTGGAGAATGCCGTGTCGGTGGCCAGCGTGCTGCTGCTGACCGAGGCGGTGATGACCGAGCTGCCGGAGAAGAACGCGCCGCTGCCGACCCAGCCCCATCCGGATATGTACTGATTCCGTACCGTTACGTCTGGATGCCGTAATTCTCCGCCAGCTGCGCCGCGACCATTGCCGTGGAATCCAGAACGGTCAGCCGGCGCGCGGCCAGCTCGGCGGACAGGCGGAACGGCGGAACCGTATCGCACAGGACGATTTGCTCGAATAACGGGCTGTCCAGCAGCTCGGTGCCGCCGGTGAACAGGCCGTGCGCGGCGGCGGCAAACAGGCGCGAGGCGCCAGCCTCATGGCAGGCCTGGGCCGAGCGCAGCAGGGTGCCGCCGGTGCTGATCAGGTCGTCGATGACGATCGCCACCTTGCCGCGCACATCGCCGACCAGCAGGGCGCCGGTAACCACATCGTTGGCCCGGTATTTCTCCATGTAGGCACTGCCCACCGGCCGGCCTATGCGTCGTTGCAGGGCCTGGCGGAACAGCTCGGCGCGCTTGGCGCCGCCGGCGTCCGGCGATACCGCCACCGCGTCGGCCGCAGCGGCCAGCGGGGCGAAGTGTTCGGCGAACAGCTCGGCGCTGGCCAGGTGCTGGGTGGGAATCCGGAAGGCGTTGTCGAAGGCCGCCAGGTTGTGGATTTCCAGGGCCATCAGGCGGTCGACGCCGCAGGCCTCGATGAGGCTCGCCAGGTAGCGGGTGATGACCGGGTCCTGGTACTGGGTGCGGCGCTCCTTGCGGGCGTAGCACAAGTAGGGCGTGACCAGCTGCAGGTGGCGGGCGCCGGCGTCCTTCAGGGCGCCGCAGAAGAACAGCAGGCGGCACAGCTTGTCGTTGACGCTCTGGCGCTCGTCGCCGTAGAGGTTGTGCAGCACCACGACGTCGCGGCCGTTGACCCGCTCCAGGGCGCGGGTCTTGTGCTCGCCGTCCTCGAAGGTGCGCTCCTCGTGTTCGCCGAGGTCGCAACCGAGGCGCCGGGCGACCCGGCGGGCGTAGTCCTGGCTACCGTGCAGGGCGAAGAAAAGCGGGCGTTCCGTAGACATGTGCCTCTCCATGATCGGGCCTGGGTTCAGCATTGCCGCTGGCGTGCCTGCGTCAAGCGCAGCGGCGGGAGCTCCAGGCTGACGCGCGCCAGGCGCAGCAGGCTGCGGGACTGGCGGGCCTTGAGCCGGGCAATGCGCGGCTCGGTCTGCCGCTTGGCGCTGCCGGCCAGGGTGAAGGCGCGCAGCGCGGCGCGCAGGGCAAAGAACAGTGGCAGCGGCTGGCAGTCTTCGGCCTCGTCGCGCTGCGCCCGGTAGCTGGCCAGCAGCTGCTCGGCGTGTCGCGGCAACTGCCGGAAGCGCAGGTCCATGAGTACGAAGGCCAGGTCGTAGAGCACGTCGATGCAGTTCAGCCGTGCGCTGAACTCGATGCCGTCGAACAGCGTCGGCCGGCCTTCGAACAGGCAGATGTTGGCCAGGCGCAGGTCACCGTGGCAGCGGCGGACCCGGCCGTCGCGCCGCCGCTGTTCCAGGGTGTCGGCCTGGCGATCGAGTGCCTGCAGGCTGGCGCGGTACAGGGCCTGCACCGGCGCGGCGGGCAGCAGGTCCGGGTGGCCGAGCAGTTCGCGGTGGTTCTCCTCGATGGCCAGGCGCATGCCTTCGACGCCGCCGTGCTCGGGCAGGCGTTCGGCGCCGTTGTGGAAGCGGGCGATCTCGGCGCCGAGGCGTTCGGCCAGATCCATCGTCAGCGTACTGGCGCCGGCCATGCGGTCGAACAGGGCCTCCTGGGGAAAGCGGCGCATCACCACCACCCAGTCCAGCACGCTGCCGGGGCCGTCGAAGGCCAGGCTGCCATCGGCCTGGCGGGTGATGGCGCTCACGCCCAGGTACAGGGTCGGTGCGGTGCGCCGGTTCAGCGCCAGTTCCGCGCGGCAGGCTTGGGCACGACAGGCCAGGCTGCGGAAATCCAGCGAGGCGTAGCTCACCGCGCGCTTGAGTTTGTAGGCCCGATCGCCGTGCAGCACGATCAGCGAGCCGTGGGTGTCGATGCGCTCGATGGCCCCCGGCTCCGGGCCGTGGCTCTGCGGGTTGCACAGGAAGTCGATGACCTCGCGTTGTCCATTCATGCCTGTCGTCCATCGTCAGCGCGACCTGTGCAGCATGGGTGAGATCTCCGCCGGGCGGCCGCCGCGACGATCAACGGCGGCTACAGTGAAAGGGCGACCGTGACGAGATTTCACGGGGCCACCCACCATGAAGCCAGTTCCAGCCCCTGCGGATACCGCGCCGGAGGCAGGACACGCGAGTCGGCAGCCAACATGCGTACCTGCTTACCGCCTGCTGACGATTCGCCCGGAAACCACCTGATGTTGCGAGGAGGGTCCCATGCAGAACCTGGAACCACTATCACTGTTTCTGACCCTCGACGATGCCGGCCTGGCGGCCGATCTACTGCGTCCGCCCGAGGCGCGCGGGCTGGTGGTGTTCGTGCACGGCAGCGGCAGCGGGCGGCGCAGTCCGCGCAACCAGCAGGTGGCGCGGGCCCTTGCCGCGCGAGGGCTGGCCACGCTGCTGTTCGATCTGCTCACCGAGGACGAGCAGCGCATCGACGCACTGACCCGCCGCCTGCGTTTCGACATTCCCCTGCTGGCGCGGCGCATCGTCGGGGTGATCGACTGGCTGGAGCGGGATCCGGAGCTGGCCGCACTGCCGCTCGGCCTGTTCGGTGCCAGTACCGGTGCCGCCGCCGCGCTGATCGCCGCCGCGCAGCGTGCGCAGGTGGTGCGCGCGGTGGTGTCGCGCGGCGGGCGTACCGACCTGGCCCGCGAAGCGCTGGATGGCGTGGCGGCGCCGACTCTGCAGATTGTGGGCGAGAGGGATGAGGAGGTGCTGGCGCTCAATCGCGAGGTCGCCCGTCACCTGCATGGCGTCCAGCAGGTCACGGTGGTCACCGGCGCAACCCATCTGTTCGAGGAGCCCGGCGCGCTGGAGGAGGTGGCGCGCCTGGCCGGCGACTGGTTCGAGCGCTTCCTGGCGCAGGGCTGAGCGGATCAGCCGACGCGAGATGGCAGGCTTAACCGAAACTGAATGGCGAGTTTTCTTGATCGCGATCCAGTGCGGAGGCGAGGCGCCGGGGTGAATCTGCCGGCGCTTCCGGAACCTTTTACCGCGCGGTTCGTTAAAGCCCGGAAGCATCCTTCCAGACGGGTGATATGGGCGCAGCATGAAACGCACGGACGAGGAACTGATCGAGCAGGCGCAGGCAGGCGATCGCCAGGCGTTCAGCCTGCTGGTGCGACGTCACCAGGCGGGGGTGCTGCGCTTCGTGCGACGCCTGCCCGGTAGCAGCGCCGATGCAGCGGACATCGTCCAGGAAACCTTCCTTAAGGCCTGGCAGGCGATTGCCCGCTGGCGTCCCGAGGCGCGCTTTAGCACCTGGCTGCTACACATTGCCCGTAATACCACCCGTGATGAGTGGCGTCGGCAGGTGCGCCAACCCTCGGAAGCACTAGAACAGGGCGATCAGGTAACGGACCCGGCGCCATCGCCGCTGCGCCAGTTGCAGTTCCAGCGCCGACTGCGCCAGCTGGAGCAGCTGCTGCAGCAGCTCCCGGCCGAACAGCGCGAAATCCTGCTGCTGCGCGAAGTGGAGGGTTTGTCGTATGCCGAGTTGGCGAGTGCCCTGGGTATTCCGCCGGGCACGGTGAAGTCGCGCCTGGCCAGGGCGCGCGAAGGGTTGCTGGAACACTATCGACAGGAACCGGGGGAATCCCTGCATGACTGAACACCTTTATCTGGACACGCTATCCGCGCTACTGGATGGCGAGCTGGAAACCGCCCAGCGCCCGCAGGCGCAGGCGCATCTGGACGGCTGCGCCCACTGCCAGGCGCGTTTTGCCGAGCTGCGCGCGCTGGGGGATGACTTGCGCACCTTGCCGAGGCGTGCGCGACGCGTGTCCCGCACGCGCCGCTTGCCACTGGCGCTGGGCGCTGCGGCCTCGCTGCTGCTCGGCATGTTGCTGGGCTCCACCTTCAATACGCCACAGCAGCCGGAAATGTCTGCGCCGGCTCTGCTGGCGGTGCTGGGCAGCGCGCCCCCGGGCGGCTTGTGTGCCCGCCCCGAATTCTGCCAACCCCAAGGAGTCACACGATGAATTCCGTTTTCGCGCGCCGCCTGCTGGCGGTTTCCCTGTTGATCAACCTGGGCGTGCTGGTCGCGGTGCTCGGGTCGCAACTGGCCGGTGACGGTTTGCCAATGCCTTCCGGCGGCCAGACCAGCCTGACCCGCGACCTGCAGCTGAGTAGTCAGCAATTGCAGCGCTGGCACGACGCCGAGGCGCCATTTCTGGCGCTGCTGCGGGCCTCTTCCGAGGCGATTGGCGAGCAGCGCGACCGCCTTATTCGCGGGATTTTCGCCGCCGAGGCGGACGCCGCCGGGATCGAAGCGGCACGGATGCGCATCGCCGAGCTGCAGGGGGAGCAGCAGCGTCTGGTGATCGAGCAGTTGCTGCGTGAGCGGGAGATTCTCGAACCGGCGCAGCGCGAGCGACTGGCGACCATCCTGCTCAGTCAGCCGGTCGGGCCGCTCGGCCTGGATCAGCTGCATCGGGAGTGAGGCGGGAACATTTTCCGCCGCCCGGCGTTACAGGTTTCGACACCGCTTCAGGTGCGCCATTGACAAGATAAGGACCAGACCATGAATTACCGTTCGCTGTTGCTTCCGCTGCTGCTGGGCAGCCTTTCCCTGGGTACGGCCACCGCCAGCTTCGCGGCCGGTGGCCACGATCATCATCAACACGGCGACAACGCCCAGACGCTGCGCCTGGACAACGGCAAGCGCTGGGTCACGGATGCGCCGCTGCGCAAGGCCATGGGCGAACTGGGCTCGGCGCTGCATGCCACGCATGACGCGATCCACCAGGACACGCTGCCGGTGGCGGAATACGAACGACTGGCGACGCTGGTGAACGATCAGGTGGCCTACATGGTGAAGAACTGCTCGCTGCCGGAGCAGGCCGACGCCCAGTTGCACCTGGTCATCGCCTCGCTCCTGGCCGGCGCCGAGGAGATGGCCGGTCACGGCGGCGAGGGGCGACGCGCCGGGGCGGTACGGGTCATCACGGCGCTGAACGACTATGGCAGCCATTTCGACCATCCGGGCTTCACGCGCTTCTGAGCCTCCGATCAGGGAACCGGCTGCAGCCGGTTCCCGCCTTCTATGCTGGAGCGTGCACCGCAGATCCTTACCTGGTGGCTGGACATGCCCAAACCCTCGCTGGATGTTCCCATTCCCGACCGTGTCGCCGCCGGTCGTGCCCTGGCTGAGCTGCTGGCCGGGCAGGGCGGCCCGCATACCTTGGTACTGGCGCTGCCCCGTGGCGGGGTGCCGGTGGCATTCGAGGTTGCCCTGGCTCTGGATTGTCCGCTGGACCTGATGCTGGTGCGCAAGCTGGGCGTGCCGGGACACAGCGAGCTGGCCATGGGCGCGATCGCCAGCGGCGGGGTGCGGGTACTCAACGAGGACATCCTGCGCTCCCTGGGTATCGGCGAAGCGGAGACCGAGGCGGTGGAGCGGCGCGAGGCCGAGGAGCTGGCCCGGCGCGAGCGCGTTTATCGAGGTGCGCGACCCGCGCCGGAGCTGCGGGACAGACAAGTGATCCTGGTCGATGACGGTATCGCCACTGGAGCGACCATGCGCGCCGCCGTTCAGGCGGTACGCAAGCTGGGTGCCGCGCGCATTACGGTGGCGGTGCCCGTCGGGGCGCAGGAAACGCTGACTGTGCTGCGCCACGAGGCGGACGAGGTGGTCTGTCCGCTGGTTCCCGAGCCATTGTCAGCTATCGGCCGCTGGTACCGGGACTTTTCGCAAACCTCCGATGAAGAAGTGATCGATCTGCTGCGTCGCGCCTGGGAACGCCCTTCGGCTTGACCAAAATCATTTTTTGACGCGGAAGGGCCCCTTGCATGGCTGGCGTCGCACAGCGTCATGCCTGTCAGCTAGGCTAAGTACGTGCTTTTTTGCTAGGGTTCGGCCACACGTAGAAGCCGTCGGCTGAGCGGCCGAGTGAACGAGGTGCGTCTTGATAAGGCTGCTGGTAGTCGATGATCACGATCTGGTGCGGGCGGGCATTGTGCGCATGCTGGCCGATATCAGGGATCTGCAGGTCGTGGGGGAGGCGGATTCCGGTGAGGAGGCGCTGCGCAAGGCCCGCGAATTGAAGCCCGATGTGGTGCTGATGGACGTGCGCATGCCGGGTATCGGCGGGCTGGAAGCCACCCGCAAGCTGTTGCGCAGTCATCCGGACATCAAGGTAGTGGTGGTAACCGTCTGCGAGGACGATGTGTTCCCCACCCGCCTGCTGCAGGCAGGCGCTTCGGGCTACCTGACCAAGGGCGCCGCGCTGGAGGAAATGGTCCAGGCCATCCGCCACGCTTTCGCCGGCCAGCGCTACATCAGCCCGCAGATTGCCCAGCAATTGGCGCTGAAGTCCTTCCAGCCGCAGAATCAGGGCTCGCCGTTCGATCAGCTCTCCGAGCGGGAAATCCAGATCGCCCTGATGATCGCCGGCTGCCAGAAGGTGCAAAGCATTTCCGACAAGCTATGTCTGTCGCCCAAGACGGTGAATACCTACCGCTACCGCATTTTCGAGAAGCTGGACGTGACCAGCGATGTGGAGCTGGTGCTGCTGGCGGTTCGCCACGGCATGGTAGACGCCACCCTCTGACATGATGCCCACCGTATTCGATCCGGCCGCCTTCCTGGCGGCCTGCAGTTCCCATCCGGGCGTGTACCGGATGTTCGACGCCGAGGGCAAACTGCTCTACGTCGGCAAGGCCCGCAACCTCAAGAAACGACTCGCCAGCTATTTCCGTACGACCGGCCTGGCGGTGAAGACGGCTGCGCTGGTGTCGCGCATCGCCCAGGTGGAAACCACCATCACCGCCAACGAGACGGAGGCGCTGCTGCTCGAGCAGACGCTGATCAAGGAGTGGCGGCCGCCGTACAAGATCCTGCTGCGCGACGACAAATCCTACCCCTACGTGTTTCTCTCCGACGGCGACTACCCGCGGCTGGGCATTCATCGCGGCGCCAAGAAGGCGAAGGGTCGCTACTTCGGCCCCTATCCCAGCGCCGGGGCCATTCGCGAAAGCCTGGCCTTGCTGC
>DATJDB010000209.1:0-4840 GCA_035497635.1 Pseudomonas sp.
TATTTGCGGTGCCGAGTCATATTGCGCCGAGCATTAGCCATCCTGCCCGACCAATGCACTCCCCAAGGCGTGCGAAAGACCAGCAATGCGCCGCCCAGGCTTGCATATAGCACCCACAATCCGAGATCAGAGCGCACCACCCAGAGCATGTGCAGCAGAACCAGCAGCAGAATCGGATAGATCAGGCGGTGCAGTCTCTTCCAGCGGCTTCCCAGGCGACGCATGCTCCAACCGTTCGACGTCAAAGCCAACGCCAGCATTCCAAGGAAGGCCAGCGCACCAACCATCACGTAGGGCCTTTCCAGCAATTCCGCAGGCAAACGCTCCCATTGGGCACCCAATATGAACAGCCCGAAGCAGGCAATATGCAGGCCAGCATACACAAAGCTCCACAAGCCAAGCTGTCGCCGAATTGCCAGCCATTGCGGCCAACCTGTCAGGCGCGACAAGGGCGTCATGGCCAGCGTGAGCAATAGCAACAGCAGCGCCCCCTGCCCCAGATGATCCGATAGCCACTTGCCCGGTTCGGGACCGAGGGCCAGCAGCCAACCAAGGTACAGCCAGTAAAGCGGCACACTCAGCGCGGCCAGAAACACCGCAACACGAAGCCAGGCATGTCTCATCAGTAATCCTTCCGCAGATCCATGCCCCGATACAGTTCCGCCACCTCGTGGCCGTACCCGTTGAACAACTGGGTCGGCCGCACGTTCGGACTGAACAACGTGTTGGGCAACCGCCGCTCCTGCGCCTGAGACCAGCGCGGATGGCTGACGGTCGGATTCACGTTGGCGTAGAAGCCATACTCGTCGGGCGCGATGCCCATCCATGAGCTTTCCGGCTGTTCGCTGACGAAGCTGATGCGCACGATGGACTTGATGCTCTTGAATCCATACTTCCACGGGACTACCAGGCGCAAGGGCGCGCCATTCTGGTTCGGCAGCACGCGACCGTACATGCCGACCGCCAGCAGCGTCAGTGGATGCATAGCCTCGTCCAGCCGCAGCCCTTCCACGTACGGCCAGTCGATCACCGAAAACCGCGAGCGAGTACCGGGCATTTCCTCTGGACGGTGGAGCGTTTCGAAACGCACATAACGGGCCTCACCCAGCGGTTCGACCCGCCGGATCAGGTCAGCCAGAGGGAAACCCAGCCAGGGGATCACCATTGACCAGGCCTCGACACAACGAAGCCGATAGATCCGTTCCTGCAAACGGCTCCGTGCGCAGAGCTGGTCCATATCGTAGATGCCCGGTCTGGCCACCAGGCCATCGATGCGTACTGACCAAGGCTCGGTTTGCATGGCCGAAGCATGGCGTGCCGGATCGGTCTTGCCCGGTCCGAATTCATAGAAGTTGTTGTATTGGCTGGCAACGGTGAAGGGCGCCACCTGGTCATCCGCGGATGACCATTGCACATCGTCCAGTCGCTGTCGCAACCAGGTCGGCGCAATGGCCGGCTCCACATCGGGATATTGCGCCCAGCTGGTCACGGGCAAGGCGCCACTGGCGACCCCCAGCAGCGCACCTTTCATCAGCCGGCGGCGGGATAGATAGACGGATTCGGTGGTGACTTCGCCTTCGCGGCAATCACTTGAAGGGGGGGACTTAATCAACATACTGCGTACCTCACTCGACGGACGCATGATGCACCCGCGAGCGAGGCTGGAACAAATCCTATTCGCGGTCGGCGCCTGCCTGGCGACGACGGAGCTGGAGCATGAACTGCACCGGACCGGAAATCGCATAGCCCAGGAAGATCAGCAGCAACACCCGCGGCGGGTCGCTGAACACCACGGCGAACACCAGCACCACCACCAGGATCGCCACGAAGGGAACTCGCCCCTTCAGGTCCAGATCCTTGAAGCTGTAATACTTGATGTTGCTGACCATCAGCACACCCGACAGCGCTACCAGCAAGGCAAACAGCATCACCGTGAGGACCGGCATGTCGACGCCTTCGACGCCGAAGTCCTTCAATGCCCAGACGGTGCCGGCCACAACGCCGGCCGCCGCCGGGCTGGCCAGACCGACAAACCACTTCTTGTCGACCTTGCCGATCTGCGTGTTGAAACGCGCCAGACGCAGTGCGGCACAGGCGGCGTAGATGAAGGCTACGGTCAGACCGACATTACCCAGCTCGGACAGCGCCCACTGATAGGCCAGCAGGCCGGGGGCCAGGCCGAAGGCGACCATGTCCGACAGCGAGTCGTACTCGGCCCCGAAGGCGCTCTGCGTATTGGTCAGGCGAGCCACGCGCCCATCCAGGCCGTCCAACAGCATGGCGACGAAGACGGCAATGGCTGCCACCTCGAACTTGCCGTTCATGGCACTGACGATGGCAAAGAAGCCAGCAAACAGATTGGCCGTGGTAAACAGGTTGGGCAACAAATAGACGCCGCGATGACGCACCTTGCGCCCCTCAGCATCCTGGCCTTCTTCGATGTGCTCATCGATCGGCAGCAGGCTTTCAACGGTGGAGTCCTTGTTCGGCTCCTCGGGACTTTCGCTCATGGACAATTACCTTGAAACGGAAAGGGAGACGGCTATCCAGTGTATCCCGGATGCTCACAGCCGGGCTTTATACCAGATAGAGGCCCTGGCCAAATGAAAAAACGCGGCTCCGGGCCGCGTCTTTTCAGATCGTGCAAGCTGTTAGTTCTTGCTCTTGTCGACGATCTTGTTGGCAGCGATCCACGGCATCATGGCGCGCAGCTTCTCACCGACCACTTCGATGCCGTGTGCGGCATTGTTGCGGCGATAGGCAGTCATCGACGGGTAGTTGGTGGCGCCTTCGCTGATGAACATCTTGGCGTATTCGCCGTTCTGGATGCGCTTCAGAGCGTTGCGCATGGCAGCACGGGATTCGGCGTTGATGACTTCCGGACCGGTGACGTATTCGCCGTATTCGGCGTTGTTGGAGATCGAGTAGTTCATGTTGGCGATACCGCCTTCGAACATGAGGTCAACGATCAGCTTCAGCTCGTGCAGGCACTCGAAGTAGGCCATTTCCGGCGCGTAACCGGCTTCGACCAGGGTATCGAAACCGGCCTTGACCAGCTCCACGCAACCGCCGCACAGCACGGCCTGCTCACCGAACAGGTCGGTTTCGGTCTCGTCCTTGAAGGTGGTTTCGATGATGCCGGTACGGCCGCCGCCGACGCCCGAGGCGTAGGACAGCGCAACGTTCTTGGCATTGCCGGAAGCGTCCTGGTAGATGGCGATCAGGTCGGGGATGCCGCCGCCACGCACGAATTCGGAGCGCACGGTGTGACCCGGAGCCTTCGGCGCGATCATGATCACGTCCAGGTCGGCGCGCGGCACCACCTGGTTGTAATGAATGGAGAAGCCGTGGGCGAAGGCCAGGGTGGCGCCCTTCTTCAGGTTCGGTTCCAGCTCTTCGCGGTACAGCATGCCCTGGAATTCGTCTGGAGTGAGCACCATGACCACGTCGGCCTGGGCGACCGCGGCAGCCACTTCGGCAACCTTCAGCCCGTGATTCTGCGCCTTGGCGATGGAGGAAGAACCCGCACGCAGACCGACAGTGACATCCACACCGGAGTCCTTCAGGTTGCAGGCATGCGCGTGGCCCTGCGAACCGTAACCGATGATGGCGACCTTCTTGCCCTTGATGATGGAGAGGTCACAGTCTTTGTCGTAATAAACTTTCATGAAATTTCCTCGGGGTATCTGGCCCGCCAGGGCCATCTCAATAAACGTTTTAGATGCTCAGCACTTTGTCGCCACGGGCAATCCCCGTGACACCGCTGCGCACGGTTTCCAGGATCGACGCGGTGCCAATGGCCTGGATGAAACTGTCCAGCTTGCCGGAGGTACCGGCCAGCTGGATGGTGTACACACTGGGGGTCACATCGACGATCTGCCCACGGAAGATGTCGGTGGTGCGTTTGACCTCGGCGCGCTGGGCTCCGGTGGCCTTGACCTTGACCAGCATCAGCTCGCGCTCGATGTGGGCGCTTTCCGACAGATCCACCAGCTTGACCACTTCGATCAGCTTGTTGAGGTTCTTGGTGATCTGCTCGATCACCTCCTCATGGCCGATGGTGGTCAGCGTCAGGCGCGACAGGGTCGGATCCTCGGTGGCAGCCACCGTCAGGCTTTCGATGTTGTAGTTGCGCTGGGAGAACAGCCCGACCACGCGAGACAGTGCACCCGGTTCGTTTTCCATCAGCAGGGAAATGATGTGTCGCATGCTCAGGTCCGCTCCGTCTTGCTCAGCCACATGTCGCGCATTGCGCCGTCCCGGATCTGCATCGGGTAGACGTGCTCGCTGGTATCCACCGCGATGTCGAGGAACACCAGACGGTCCTTGAGGGCGAAGGCTTCTTCCATCTTCGGCTTGAGGTCCTTCAGCTCGGTGATGCGCATACCGACATGCCCGTAAGCCTCGGCCAGCTTGACGAAGTCAGGCAGCGATTCCATGTAGGAATGCGAATAGCGGCTGCTGTACTGCATGTCCTGCCACTGACGCACCATGCCCAGCGCGCCGTTGTTCAGGTTGACGATCTTCACCGGCAGGTCGTACTGCAGACAGGTCGACAGTTCCTGGATATTCATCTGGATGCTGCCTTCACCCGTCACGCACGCCACATCCGCGTCCGGGAAGTTCAGCTTGGCACCCATGGCGGCGGGGAAGCCGAAGCCCATGGTGCCCAGACCACCGGAGTTCAACCAGCGATTGGGCTTGTCGAAACGGTAGTACTGGCAGGCGAACATCTGATGCTGGCCCACATCGGACGCCACAAAGGCATCGCCCTTGGTGACTTCGTAGAGGGTCTCGATGACCTTCTGCGGCTTGATGATCGAGCCGTCGCCCTCGTTGT
>DATJDB010000210.1:0-19362 GCA_035497635.1 Pseudomonas sp.
GCGCGAGTGGATCGACGTGCTGTTCGCCGAGCCGCCGCACTACCGCGACGAAGCCCAGCAGCAGGATATCGAACAGGCCCTGATGCAGCTCAAGGCACGCATCGCCCAGCAGTTGGCCAGCGACGAGGACATGGAGCTGCCCTGCGACCTGGACCTTGGCGAAGAGCCGGACCTTTCCGACCTGCGCGGCTGGTGCATCGGCTTCATGGAAGGCGTGTTCCTGCGCGAGGCCGCCTGGTTCGAGAATGCCGAGGATGAAGTCAGCGAGCTGCTGCTGCCGATCATGGTCGGTTCCGGCCTGTTCGAAGAGCAGCCCGAGTTCGAAGAAATTGCCGCCAACCACGATCTGGTCGACAGCATGATCGAGCAGATCCCGGAAGTGCTCACTGCCCTCTACCTGCTGTTTCAGGCCCCGGAAGAGAAGCCCGCGCTGCTCAAGCCTCGCCCCTGAAGCCATGAGCGAGCCCCATCGCCTGCCGCATGTGCTGCCACTCTGGCTGCGCTGCACGCTGCTGTCACTGGGCTGGCTGAGCGTCGTTCTCGGTGTGATCGGCATCTTTTTGCCGGTCCTGCCCACCACTCCCTTCCTCCTGCTGGCCGCCGCCTGCTTCGCGCGCAGCTCGCCGCTCTTTTATGCCTGGCTGGTCGGCCATCCGCGCCTCGGCCCCTGGATTCGTGACTATCTGGAAGGCCAGGGCATTCCGCTCAAGGGTAAGGTCTACACCCTGCTGCTGATGTGGACGAGCATTCTGTTCGCCTGCTGGCTGGTGCCGCTGTTCTGGGCACGCGTCGGCATGCTGACCAGCGCAACGCTGGTGAGTATCTACATCCTGCGGCAGAAGACGTTGGTGGTGCGGTGTTAGTCGCGATGCTTTTTCCGTGCAGGCCATACCCCAGAGCTGGCGAATGAATTCGCTTCCACAGGTGAGGTGCGTGCGGCGCCGCTTTACGGTGGGAGCGGACTGGTCCGTGAGCTTTGCTTGTCGCGCAGGACTCATCCAGGAGCTCGCGACTGAAGTCGCTCCTACAGGTTGGTGCAGGCGCTGGCTTTGCTGATGGCTAACGAGAGCGCGGGTTGGCGCTGCGCACGAAGCGCACGCACCGACGGTCGGACTGCCCATGCCTCATCCTTGAGGCCAGCCCTCGAATCGGCGCCCAAGCCCCATGCCCAGCGCCAACCCGCGATCAGGGAGCGTTGCGCTCCCTCTCTCGATTTAGAAGCTCACATCCAGGCGAGCCCAGAGGCTGCGGCCCGGCTCGTTGATGCGTTCGCTGGCAGACATGCCGACACCGGCGTTGCCGGCCTGGTTGAGGTGCTCGCTGTAGGCCTTGTCCAGCACGTTGTCGACGCCGGCACTGAGCTTGAAGTTCTCGCTCACGCGGTAGGCCGCATTGAGCGAGAGCACGCCGAAGCCGGTGCTTTCATCGAAGTCCTTGCTGGTCACGTTGCCCTGCATCTCGGCCACGCGATTTTGCGCAGCCACCACACGCCACAGACCGGCGGCGCTCCAGTTGCCGCGCTCGTAGCCGAGGCCGAAGCGGGCTTCCAGCGGCGGAATCTGTGGCATGGCGCGCTCGTCGGTGGTGTTTTCACCCCAGGCGTAGGCCAGGCTGGCATCGGCTTTCCAGCTGTCAGTCAGCTTGTAGCTGCCGCCGAGTTCGGCGCCGGCGATGCGGGCGTCGACGTTGGTGGCGATCGAACGGGTCATACCCGCTGCCATGCCGGGCACATAGTTGAACATGATGTAATCGTTCACCTGTCCGACATAGGCCGAGGCCCAGGCCTCAAGCGGACCCTTGGCATATTGAATGCCGAAGTCCAGCTGGGTGGTCTTCTCCGGCTCCACCGTCTCGAACGCCTGGATGCTGCCCACCGGGCCGGGGCTGGCCGAGAACAGCTCCCAGTAGTCTGGGAAGCGCTGACTGTGGCCCAAACCGACATAGGCGGTTGCCGGCAGGCTTTCCAGGCCATGTTCATAGCGCAGGAAGCCGCTATACAGCGTGTCGCGCTTGGTGTCTCCGGCACTGGGGTTGGCCCAGTCCATCTTCAGCGGATTGCCCATACCGTCTTTCAGCGTCGGATGGTGACTGCTGAACATCGCACGCTCATCGGTGGCTTCGGCACTGTCCAGGCGCAGGCCACCAATCACCTTCTGTCGCTCGCTCAGCTCCCGGGTCAATTCGGCGAACAGCCCGTACTGGCTGAACTCGGCATCCCCGACCCACTTGAACTCGTCGTAGTCGGTATAAACCTTGGTCATCATGTTGAAGGCGGACGCGCGCTTGCGATGCTCGTTGGTCTGCGCGTCCACGCCGGCCACCAGCTCGTAGGCGTTCCACTGCCAGGTACCCGCCAGACGCCCACCCAGGGTGCGACGGTCGACGTTGGTGGCCGCCGGGTTGCGCATCATCGCCATGGCGGCGGCCGGGTCCGGATCGCGCAGCGTGAAGTTATCCATCACATGGTCGGCGTAGTTGTAATACACCCGCGCCTCGACCTTCTGCAGCACCTCGCCGATGTTTTCCTGCGCCACGCGCAGCGCCAGGCTTTGCCGCTCGAACTTGCTGCCGTCCATGCCGCGCCCGGCGTAGGCGGCTTCGCCGTCGCCGGTGCCGACGGTCAGTTCGACCAGGGTGTCGGCGGTGGGTGTCCAGCCGAGCACCAGATCGCCGCTCCACTTCTCCCACTCGGAATGCACGTCGTCGCCGTTGCCGTCCTGGTAGTCGTTCGAGGTGGAGTGGTTGGCCAGCAGGCGCAGGTAACCCTGACTACTGCCGGTGGCGGCATCGATGGCGCTGTCGACGCGCCCTTCCGAGCCGGCCAGCAGGCTGGCATTAACCCGCCCGCCCAGTTCGGTGAAGTTCTCCGGCTCGCGCTCGAAGAGGATGGTCGCCGCCGAGGCGCCCGGTCCCCAGAGCACGGTTTGCGGGCCCTTGATCACCGTGAGGCTGTCGAAGTTCTGCGGGGTGATGTAGGAGCTTGGCGAGTCCATGCGGCTCGGGCAGGCGCCCAGCATCACGCCGCCATTGCTCAACAGATTGAGGCGCGAGCCGAACATGCCACGGAACACCGGGTCGGCGTTGGAGCCGCCGCCACGCACGGCGGAGAAGCCGGGGATGGTCTGCAGGTAATCGCCGGCGTCACTGGCCGGTACCGGCTGGCGCGGGATCTTCGGATCGGTGACCACGGTCACGCTGGCGGCCGGGGCCACGCCGGTGATCACGGTGGGCGCCAGCTCGGCGGCCATGGCGCCGCCGCTGAGGCTGGCCAGCAGGGCCGCGTGGGCCAGCTTCCAGCGCAGGCTGGAGGTATTGACGGAAAACGCGGTGCGCGCACGGACAGGCGCCGCGTAACGGACGTTACGAGTCATAAAATAGGTCTCACACAGAGAATTCGGACAAGCCACCAAAGCGGCTCGACTGCTCGATCAGCTGTGCAGGACGGGGGGTGCGCGCGGATGGCCGCTGCTGCGGCGCGGCACCGCCGGTTGGGGGGCTTCCGGCAACGCCAGGGCAAAGGTGGGCTGATGCTCGGGCAGCACCAGTTGCAGGGACAGGCTGAGTGGCGGATTGAGGGTCAGCAGTTCGCAATAGCCGCACATCTCCAGCGCGGCTAGCCAGGCCGGTGCGCCGGGCGGCGAACGATGGTGCATGCCGTGGTTGCCAGACGGCTCGGACGCGGCGTGGGCGGCGTGCTGCCCGGCATCGGTCTGCGAACTATGCGCAGCGTGCTGGGCGTGCTGGGCGTGCTGGGCGTGCTGGGCGTGGGAGTCGAGCCCATGCCCTCCATGCATGGCAACAGCGGTGATCGGCGGCGGCTCGGCGGCGCTCAGGGCCTGCAGGGCGGAAAACAACGGGCCGACGTGAATCATCAGCATGGCGAACAGGCCAAGCCAGATTGCGACGTTCGTTGTGTGCTGCCTGCTTCTCACCGAGGGACCTGCACTGACTGCTTCAGCCGCATGGTTGCAACGAGGGGCAGGCTTTACCAGTGCGACATAGGGTCGCAAGCGACTCGCCTGACCCCGGCTTTTCCGCAATTTAATTGCGTTGAAAAACACCTTTTTAGTGGAAAACAGCAATTTCCAAACAATGCTTGCATCACTAATCATGCAACCACTAGCTTTGCGCACATTCCGTTCCCGATGATTCCCGTCCGCGCCCCGCAAGGCCCGGCGCCGCAGCAGAGAAAAACCATGACCATGCTCAAAGATCCGTCGCAGAAATACCGTCCGTTCCCGCAGATCAACCTCCCCGACCGCTCCTGGCCGAGCAAGGTGATCGACCGCGCGCCGATCTGGCTGAGCTCGGACCTGCGTGACGGTAATCAGTCGCTGATCGAGCCGATGGACGCCACGAAGAAGATGCGCTTCTTCAAGACGCTGGTCGCCGTGGGCCTGAAGGAAATCGAAGTGGGTTTCCCCTCCGCCTCGCAAACCGACTTCGACTTCGTGCGCGAGCTGATCGAAGGCGGCCATATTCCGGACGACGTGACCATCCAGGTCCTCACCCAGGCCCGCCAGGACCTGATCGAACGCACCTTCGAATCGCTCAAGGGCGCGAAGCAGGCCATCGTCCACTACTACAACGCCACCGCGCCAAGCTTCCGCAAGATCGTCTTCAAACAGGACAAGGCCGGCGTCAAGCAGATCGCCATCGAGGCCGGCAAGGTCATCAAGGGCCTGGCCGATGCCAACCCGCAAACCAACTGGCGCTTCGAGTACTCGCCGGAAGTGTTCAGCTCCACCGAAACCGAGTTCGTGGTGGAGGTATGCAACGCGGTGATCGAGGTGCTGCAGCCAACCCCGGCGAAGCAGCTGATCCTCAACCTGCCGGCGACCATCGAGGCGGCGACGCCGAACATCTATGCCGACCAGATCGAATTCTTCTGCCGCCACATCGACAAGCGCGACAGCGTGCTGGTCAGCCTGCACACCCACAACGACCGTGGCACCGGCGTGGCCGCCACCGAGCTGGGTCTGATGGCTGGCGCCGACCGCGTGGAAGGCTGCCTGTTCGGCAATGGCGAGCGGACCGGCAACGTCGATCTGGTGACCGTAGCCCTGAACATGTACACCCAGGGCGTCGACCCCAAGCTGGACTTCTCCGACATCGACGCCGTGCGCAAGGTGGTCGAGGAGTGCAACCAGCTGCCGGTGCACCCGCGTCACCCCTATGTGGGCGATCTGGTGCACACCGCCTTCTCCGGCTCCCACCAGGACGCCATCCGCAAGGGCTTTGCCGTGCAGAAGGCCGATGCGCTGTGGGAAGTGCCGTACCTGCCGATCGACCCGGCGGACATCGGTCGCGACTACGAAGCCGTCATTCGGGTGAACAGCCAGTCGGGCAAGGGCGGCATCACCTATCTGCTGGAACAGGAATACGGCATCAGCATGCCGCGCCGCATGCAGATCGAATTCAGCCAGGTGGTGCAGCGTGAAATGGACCGTCTGGGTCTGGAAATGTCCGCCCAGCAGATCTACGAGCTGCTGGAACAGGAGTATCTCCAAGCCGGCGCGCCCTACAGCCTGAAAAACCATCGTCTGCAGGAAGAGAACGGCATCAGCCAGGTGGAAGTGGATGTCAGCGAAACCAACGGCGCCAGCCATCGCTGGACCGGCACCGGCAACGGCCCGCTGGAAGCACTGGTCGCCGCCCTGCCGGTGCGCCTGGAAGTGATGGACTACAGCGAGCACTCCATCGGCGCCGGCAGCCAGGCCAAGGCCGCCGCCTACATCGAAGTACGCCTGCCCGGCGGCCGCCCGCTGCACGGTGTAGGCATCGACGGCAACCTGACGACCGCCAGCCTGCGCGCCCTGTTCAGCGCCCTGAACCGCGCACTGGCACAGGCGGAAGGCAAGGCCTGACGCTTACCCGCGCCCCCAGAAAGCCCCTCGCCCAAGGGGCTTTCTCATTTCGGGCCGCCTGGCTTTACAGCGTGATGGCAAATTAGTAGCTTCCAGCCATTCTTCGCCGCGCTGGAATCCCCTTCATGAAATATCCTCTTGCCGCCCTGGCCCTCTGCACGGGCGTTCTGGCCCATGCCGGCACTGCCTCTGCGTCCGTGAGTCATGACTATGTCGAGCTGGAGCTGGGCGTGATCGAGCCGGAAGTGGACCCCGGCTTCGATTGGTATCAAGTGGCACTGAGCGGCTCCTGGTCGCTGAATCAGCAATGGCTACTGATGGCCCGGGTGACCGGCGTGGCCGTGGATATCGACGGGATTGAATTCCAGGGTTCCCGGCAAACCCTGGAACTGGGCTATCGCCAGCCCATGAGCCGGGATACCGATCTGGTGTTCACGCTCGGACCCGCGTCGAACGCGGTTCGGGTAGGGGAATCCACGTACGAATACGACGCCGGCTACACCGCCAGCGTTGGCCTGCGCTTTGCCCTCGCCCCGCAGCTGGAAGGCGGCGGCAGGCTGTCGAGCACCCGCATCGATGGGAGCACCGCCACCACGCTACGCCTGCAGGCGACCTACGCCCTGAACGAGCACATCGGCATCGGGGCGTTCTACGAAACGGAAAACCTGGAAGGCGCGGAAGCCAACATCACCGGACTCAGCCTGCGTGTGCAGCACTGATCGCTGAGCGACCGGGAACCACGCTCCGAGCCGCCTGGCGACCCCCTTGTGGGGCCGGCTTTATGCCGGCCAGGGGAGCCGGAAGCTGGAACCTTGCCTTTATTCTCACCGCTATCGGCCGGGGTAAACCCGGCCCTACACGTCCGCCCGGGCGCTATCGGCCGGGGTAAACCCGGCCCTACACGTCCGCCCGGGCCAGCCCGATAAACATCCACGCCGACGCTAGGCACAACGCGATCCGCCCTATACCTGCAACAACCGCTGCCTTAGCGCCTGGATCTCGTCGCGCACCTGCGCCGCCGCTTCGAATTCCAGGTCGCGGGCGAGCTGCATCATCTTTTCTTCCAGCTGGCGGATGCGCTTGTTGATCTCGCTCGGCGAGCGCAGGCCGGCATCGTAGCGGGCCTCTTCCTCGGCGGCCTTGAGCGCCTTGCGCTTGCCGCTGCGCGCGCCGGGCACCACGGCGCCTTCGAGGATGTCGCGAATGTCCTTCTTGATGCCCTGCGGGACAATGCCGTGCGCCTCGTTGAAGGCCACCTGCTTGATGCGCCGGCGCTCGGTTTCGTCGATGGCGCGCTGCATGGAGCCGGTCATTTTGTCGGCATAGAGGATGGCTCGGCCGTGCAGGTTGCGCGCGGCGCGGCCGATGGTCTGGATCAGCGAGCGTTCGGAACGCAGGAAGCCTTCCTTGTCGGCGTCGAGGATGGCCACCAGCGACACCTCGGGCATATCCAGCCCCTCGCGCAGCAGGTTGATGCCCACCAGTACGTCGAAGGCGCCGGTGCGCAGGTCGCGGATGATCTCCACCCGCTCCACCGTGTCGATGTCCGAGTGCAGGTAGCGCACCCGCACGTTGTGGTCGGCCAGGTAATCGGTGAGGTCCTCGGCCATGCGCTTGGTCAGGGTGGTGACCAGCACGCGCTGATCGACGGCAACGCGCTTGTGAATCTCCGACAGCAGATCGTCCACCTGGGTGCTGGCGGGACGTATCTCGATTTCCGGGTCCACCAGACCGGTGGGTCGCACCAGTTGCTCGATGACCCGACCGGCATGCTCGGCTTCATACGGACCGGGCGTGGCGGAGACGAAGATGGTCTGCGGGCAAATGGACTCCCACTCGTCGAAGCGCAGCGGGCGATTGTCCAGCGCCGAGGGCAGACGGAAGCCGTACTCGACCAGGGTTTCCTTGCGTGAACGGTCGCCCTTGTACATGGCGCCGACCTGCGGCACCGAGACGTGGGATTCGTCGATCACCAGCAGCGCGTCGTCCGGCAGGTAATCGAACAGCGTCGGCGGCGGCTCGCCCGGCCCGCGCCCGGACAGGTAGCGCGAGTAGTTCTCGATGCCGTTGCAGTAGCCCAGCTCCATAATCATTTCCAGATCGAAGCGGGTACGCTGCTCAAGGCGCTGGGCCTCCACCAGCTTGTTCTTGCCGCGCAGGAAGTCGAGGCGATCCTTGAGCTCGGCCTTGATGTGCTCGATGGCGTCCATCAGGGTTTCGCGCGGCGTGGCGTAGTGGGTCTTGGGAAAGAAGGTGAAGCGCGGCAGCTTGCGGATCACCTCGCCGGTCAGCGGGTCGAAGGCGGCGATGTTTTCCACTTCGTCATCGAACAGCTCAATGCGCACCGCTTCCAGCTCGGATTCCGCCGGGAAGATGTCCACCACATCGCCGCGCACCCGAAAGGTGGCGCGGGCGAAGTCCATTTCGTTGCGGCTGTACTGCAGCTCGGTCAGCCGGCGCAGCAGCTCGCGCTGGTCGAGTCGGTCGCCGCGGTCCACGTGCAGCACCATCTTCAGGTAAGTCTCGGGACTACCCAGGCCGTAGATGCAAGACACCGTGGTGACGATAATGGCGTCGCGGCGCTGGATCAGCGCCTTGGTGGCCGACAGGCGCATCTGCTCGATGTGGTCGTTGATCGAGGCGTCTTTCTCGATGTAGGTGTCGGAAGACGGCACATAGGCTTCCGGCTGGTAGTAGTCGTAGTAGGAAACGAAATACTCCACGGCGTTGTGCGGAAAGAACGCCTTGAACTCGCCGTACAGCTGCGCGGCCAGGGTCTTGTTCGGCGCCAGCACCATAGTCGGGCGCTGTACCTGGGCAATCACGTTGGCGATGCTGAAGGTCTTGCCAGAACCGGTCACACCCAGAAGGGTCTGATGGGACAAGCCGGCCTCAAGTCCCTCGACCATCTGGCGGATGGCTTGCGGTTGATCGCCGGCGGGCGTGTAGCGGGTTTCCAGCGTGAACAGTGACTCGGACATGGGCACCTCGGACAACGCGCCAGCCAGCAGGCCGTCGGTCTTCGACGATGCGGCAAAAGCGCCTGCGGGATATCGCAGCTGGGAAAAATTGTGGCCATAATACCGCCCCGTTTGCGCAGCACCCTAGCGCCTCCGGCCCAGGCGGTTGTCTGGCCCCCACCCTCCTTCTTCGAGCTCCGTCATCATGAGTTTGTTCTCCGCAGTAGAAATGGCACCGCGCGACCCTATCCTGGGCCTCAACGAAGCGTTCAATGCCGATACCCGCACCAGCAAGATCAACCTGGGCGTGGGTGTGTACTACAACGAAGAAGGCCGAATTCCGCTGCTCAAGGCCGTTGCCGAGGCCGAAAAGGCCCGTCTGGCCGCTCACGCCCCGCGCGGCTATCTGCCGATCGAAGGGCTTTCCAGCTACGACAGTGCCGTGCAGAAGATGCTGTTCGGCGCCGACTCCTCCCTGCTGGCCGAGGCCCGCGTGGTCACCACCCAGTCGCTGGGCGGTACCGGTGCCCTGAAGATCGGCGCCGACTTCCTCAAGCGCCTGCTGCCGGACGCCACCGTGGCGATCAGCAACCCGAGCTGGGAAAACCACCGCGCATTGTTTGAATCCGCCGGCTTTCCGGTACAGAAATATAGCTATTACGACGCCGCCACCCAGGGCGTGAACCGCGCCGGCATGCTGGCCGACCTGAAGGCCCTGCCGGCCCGCTCGATCATCGTGCTGCATGCCTGCTGCCACAACCCGACCGGCGTGGACCTGAACCTGGACGGCTGGAAAGCCGTGCTGGACGTGCTGCGCGAGCGCGAACACGTGCCGTTCCTGGACATCGCCTACCAGGGTTTCGGTGACGGCATCGAGCAAGATGCCGAAGCGGTTCGCCTGTTCGCCGAATCCGGCCTGTCGTTCTTCGTCTCCAGCTCCTTCTCCAAGTCCTTCTCGCTGTATGGCGAGCGCGTTGGCGCCCTGTCCATCGTCACCGACTCGAAGGAAGAGGCCGCGCGCGTGCTATCGCAGGTCAAGCGCGTGATCCGCACCAACTATTCCAACCCGCCGACCCACGGCGCCACCGTGGTCGGCAATGTGCTGAACAGCCCCGAGCTGCGCAGCCTGTGGGAAGCCGAGCTGACCGAGATGCGCGAGCGCATCCGTGCCATGCGCCAGTCCATGGTGCGGGGTCTGGCCGACAGCGGCCGCGACTTCGGCTTCGTGGCTCGCCAGCGCGGCATGTTCTCCTACTCGGGCCTCTCCCCCGAACAGGTGGAACGCCTGCGCGTCGAGTTCGGCATCTACGCCGTCGGCACCGGGCGCATCTGCGTGGCCGCGCTGAACCAGAACAACATCGGCCGTGTCGTGGAAGCCATCAAGGCCGTGATCTGACCACGCGGGCCGGCGATGCCGGCCTTGCTGTTTTGTAGGGCGGTCAAGGCTTCGCCTTGGCCGCCGGAGGCCTCGGCGCATGCCGCAGCGGCGGCCGGGAAAAGCGCCGACCGCCCTCGACGACTTCCACAAAGACGACGGCGCCACCCTGGCGGCCAGAACAGCGCTGACCGCCCTGCCAATCGATTTCAACTTTTTCTTGATTTAATGCAAGGCGTTCGCATTTGCATGGGATTAACGTATACGCACATTTCCCATCCGAGACGCCACCATGAACGCAATCGCCCGCACCGTCGCCTTCACTCTCGCCACCTGCCTGTCCGCCGGCGCCCTGGCCGACGACGATCGCATCAAGCATGCCAAGGGCTTGCCCGCGCCGACCCTGGCCGAAGCGGTGAGCAATCTGAACAGCCATAATGCCAAGCTGGCGCAACTGCTGGAGCAGCCGCTGACGGCCCAGCGCATGGATGAAGCGCACCTGCTCAGCTACACGCTGGAAAATGCCCTCAAGCGCATCGACGCGGATCTGGACGCCATCGCCGAAGCCCTGGAAGCCATGCACATTGCTTCGGAAAGCAATGATCCGCAGACGGTGAAACAGCAGGGTCAGGCGTATCTGGATGGCATTCGTCCGCTGCTGCGCTGAAAGCCGCAGGGGATTTAGCCGCAACCGGGGGCAGCCTGCCACGGCCCCCAAGCCCCTCGGTCTTGAACAGAATTACGATGCCATGCTTGCCCGGGGCGCGGTTGATCTGCGAACGTCAGCGGCCTTCGCTTACGGAAGTCCGCCATGTACGTCCCCGCGCATTTCGCCGAGCAGCGCCTCGATGAGCTACATGCCCTGATCCGCCAGTACCCGCTGGGCATCCTGGTCAACCAGGGCGCAGGCGGGCTGGATGCCAATCACCTGCCCTTTGAATTGCTCACCGAAGCGAGCCAGCCGGATCGCCTGCTGGCGCATGTGGCGCGGGCTAATCCGCTCTGGCAGGAGATTTCCGATGGTGCCGAGGTGCTGGTGATCTTCCGGGCCGAGGAGTCTTACATCTCACCCAACTGGTACCCGAGCAAGCACGAAACCCACCGGCTGGTGCCCACCTGGAACTACCGCGTCGTGCATGCCCATGGCCGCCTTCGTATCCGCGACGATGCGCGCTTCGTGCGCGGCATGGTCGCCCGCCTGACCCGCACCCATGAAGCGCGCCTGGCGCAGGAAAAGCCCTGGAAGATGACCGACGCCAGCCCGGAATACATCGACTCGATGCTGGCCGCCATTGTCGGTCTGGAGATCGAGAGCGTGCGCCTGGAAGGCAAGGCCAAGCTCAGCCAGAACCGTGAGTCCCGCGACCTCCAGGGCGCGGCCGAACAGCTTTGCCGGCACGGTCAGGAGGCGCTGGCCGCGCAGATGCTGGCCGCCGTTGCCGACCCGGCAAACTAGGCGTACCGCGCCCCATCCTTTACCATCCGCGCGGTTCCCGCCCCGCCCGCCGCCATCCGCTGGCTACGGCGCCATCGTTTTTTTCAGGTATGTCATGAAACTTGCTCGCTTCCGCGCCGATGTCCTGGCCGGACTCACCACCTCGTTTGCCCTGGTGCCCGAGTGCATCGCCTTCGCCCTGGTGGCACAGGTCAATCCGCTGATGGGCCTGTACGGCGCCTTCATCATTTGCACCATTACCGCCTTGTTTGGTGGCCGACCGGGGATGGTGTCCGGTGCGGCCGGCTCGATGGCCGTGGTGATCATCGCCCTGGTGATCGAACATGGCGCCCAATACCTGCTGGCCACCGTGCTGCTCAGCGGCCTGCTGATGGTGCTGTTCGGCGTACTGCGCCTCGGCAAGCTGATTCGCATGGTGCCGCACCCGGTAATGCTCGGTTTCGTGAATGGCCTGGCGATCGTCATCGCCCTTTCCCAGCTCGAGCATTTCAAGGTGAACGATCTGTGGATGACCGGCCCGAGCCTTTACTGGATGCTGGGGCTGATCGCCGCCACCATGCTGATCGTCTATGTGCTGCCGCGCCTGACCCGCATCGTTCCTTCGGCACTGGCCGCGATTCTATGTCTGGGTGCGGCAACCTGGTTCTTTGCGCTGCCGACCCGCACTTTGGGCGACATGGCGCCGCTGGCCGGCGGGCTGCCGAGCCTGGCCTGGCCGGACATTCCCTGGAATCTGGATACCCTGGCCATCATCGCGCCCTATGCCGTGCTGATGGCCCTGGTCGGCCTGCTGGAAACCCTGCTGACCCTCAACCTCACCGATGAGATCACCCAGAGCCGTGGCCATACCAACCGTGAGTGCGTGGCGCTGGGCGCGGCCAATGTCACCTCGGGCCTGTGCGGCGGCATGGGCGGCTGCGCGATGATCGGCCAGACCATGATCAACCTCGGCTCCGGTGGCCGCGGGCGACTGTCCGGCGTGGTGGCCGGGGTGATGATTCTGCTCTACGTGCTGTTCCTCTCGCCGCTGATCGAGCAGATCCCGCTGGCCGCGCTGGTCGGCGTGATGTTCGTGGTAGCGCAGCAGACCTTCGCCTGGGCCTCGCTGCGGGTGATGAATCGCGTGCCGCGCAACGATGCGCTGGTGATCGTCGCGGTGACCATCATCACGGTGTTCACCGACCTGGCGATGGCCGTGCTGTGCGGCATCGTCATCGCCGCATTGAACTTCGCCTGGCAACAGGGCCGCGAGCTGTACGCGGACAGTCGCGACGAGGCCGATGGCAGCAAGTTCTACCTGCCGCACGGCACGCTGTTCTTCGCCTCGACAACCCGCTTTCTTGAGCTGTTCGACCCGGCCAATGATCCCCAGCAGGTGACGCTGGACTGCAAGCGCCTGAGCTTCGTGGACTACTCGGCAATCGAAGCCCTCAAGGTGCTGCGCGACCGCTACGCCCGCGCCGGCAAGCAGCTGCGGGTGATGCACCTGTCGGAACGCTGCAAACAATTGCTGCGCCGCGCCGGGCAGGACTGATCAACACCACCTCGGACCGTAGGGCGGACAACGCTTTTTATCCGCCATTGCTCCACCCGACGCCCGACGCTGGGTAGGAAAGCACTGCCATCCTATTGCTACATTGACGCCAGCCCCGAAGCGTAGGGCGGACAACGTTTTTCATGTCCGCCATGCCCCCCGCACGACGCCCGACGGCGGGCAGGAATGCGCTGCCCGCCCTACGTTCGTTGACGTCAGCCCGCCAGGCACTTGGCCAGGCGTTCCTGCAAGTCTTTCAGATCGGCTTCATCGGCCTTTTGCGCCGCGTGCACACCCAGCCCCTGCCCTTCATAGCGCGGCACGATGTGGAAGTGGATATGGAACACGGTCTGCCCGGCCGGGGCGCCGTTGAACTGGGCGATCTGAATGCCGGCCGGCGCCAGTTCCTCGGCCACGGCTCGCGCCACCTTCTGGGTCGCCAGGGTCACCTTGCACAGGTTGTCCGCATCGATTTCCAGCAGGTTGCGCGCCGCCGCCTGCTTCGGGATGACCAGTGTGTGGCCACGGGACTGCGGGAACAGGTCGAGGAACGCCAGCACGTCCTCGTCCTCGTACACCTTGTAGCAGGGGGCCTCGCCACGAATGATCTTGGCGAAGATGTTCTGGGCGTCGTAGTCGCCGTGCAGGCTCATCAGGGACTCTCCTTGAGCGGTTGTCAGTGGCTGGAAAGATACCGGCTTGCGCGTCGTCAGGCACGGATTGCGCACAGCAACGCGGGCTACAGACTGGCAGACCCTCCGGCTTTTTGCGTTAATCCCGGTTTTTCCGCATGCCCAGGAGTATTCATGAGCAACAATCGACAGGCGCAGCATCCCATCGCCGCCAGCTTTATCGGTCGCTGGTCGCCCCGCGCCTTCAACGGCCAGACCGTCAGCCAGGAGCAAATGAATGCGCTGTTCGAGGCGGCACGCTGGGCGCCATCGGCGATGAATGTGCAGCCGTGGCGCTTCTGCTATGCGCTCAAAGGCACGCCGCTATTCGAACGGTTCGTGGACCTGCTGGCCGAAGGCAATCAGGTCTGGGCGAGGCACGCCGGAGCGCTGGTGGCGGTGCTGTCCGCCACCACCTACGTAGGCAGCGATGGCAGCGAAAAACCCTTCGCCAGCCATGCCTTCGATGCCGGCGCCGCCTGGATGAGCCTGGCGCTGCAGGCCCAGCAGATGGGGCTGATCACCCATGCCATGGGCGGCTTCGACAATGGGCGTGCGCGGGACTACCTGCAGGTGCCGGAAAACATGGCAATCAACGCCTTCATCGCCATCGGCTATCAGGGCGACGCCGCGCAACTACCGGCAGCGCTGCAGGCCCGCGAACAGGCCAGCGATCGTCAGCCACAGGAACAGTGGACCTTCCAGGGCCCGCTGGCCTGAGCCCATGGACCTGCTCTTTCTCGGCACATCCTCCGGCACACCGACCCGAGCGCGCAATGTCAGCGGGCTCGGGATACTGGAGGAGAACGGCAAGGGCTGGTACCTGATCGATTGCGGTGAGGGCACACAGCACCAGGTGTTGCGCACGCCGCTGTCGCTGTCGGCGCTGCGCGCCATCTTCATTACGCATGTGCATGGCGATCACTGCTTCGGATTGCCCGGCCTACTGGCCAGCGCAGCGCTGCAAGGACGCAAGGCGCCGCTGGAAATCATCGCACCGCAAGGCATCGAGTCATGGCTGACCACGACATTCGCCATGAGCCAGACCTGGCTGCCCTACCCGCTGATCTTCCATGCGGTCGAAACCCTGCAGGAATGGCGCACCCCGCAGCTACGCGTGCGAGCCACGCCGTTGTCGCATCGTTCACCGAGCTACGCCTACCGCTTCGAGGAGGCGCGGCCGGATACGACGCTGGATATTGCGCGCCTGGAGCGCGACGGGATACCGCGCGGCCCGCTGTGGGGCCAACTGGCCCGAGGGTTCGATACTGAGCATGACGGGCGCGTGCTGCGCAGCGAGGAGTATCTGCTGCCGGGCCGGCCACCGCGCGTCATCGTGGTCGGCGGCGACAACGACACGCCCGCGCTGCTGGCCGAGGCCTGCCGGGGCGCTCAGGTGCTGGTGCATGAAGCGACCTTTACCGAAGCCGCCATCAGCGAAGCGCGTGGCAGCTTTGGCCACAGCACGGCGGCCGCGGTTGCCGGCTTTGCGCAGGAAATTGGAATTCCGAATCTGGTGCTCACCCATTTCAGCGCGCGCTACCAGGCGAGTTCGGCGCGCGGCGCGTCCTGCATCGAGGAGATCCGTGCGGAGGCGGCAGGCGCTTACAGCGGACGGCTGTTCCTGGCGGAAGACTTCGCCCGGCTGCATCTGGACAAGCAAGGAGAGCTGCGGCGCCAAGGGACGTAATCCAGCGTCCGATCGGCCCGGGGCACGCTTTCCTGTAGGGCCGACTTTACGCCGGCCAGGGGGGTTTGGATTCCGGCCTCGGCTTCGTTTCCACCATCACGTTGGCGCCAGCGGCGGCCAGAAAAACGCTGCCCGCCCTACAAATGCCCCGGCTTTACTTGCCGCCGTATTGCTTCACGGCTTCCAGCCAGGCCGGATCGAGGCGGTTCTGCTCGATATCCAACCCCTGCGCTTCCATGGCTGCGCGATGCTGGTCGATCTCGCGGACCATCTGGCTGAGCTCGGTGAGATTGCCGTCGAGCTGGTACATCTGGGTCACTCCCTGGTGGTAGAAGCGCAGCAGTTTCATCGCTGCGGGATCCCCCGCTTCCACACCGGCCTTGGCCTGATGCATCTGGTTGGTGACGCGCATCAGGCTGCGCTTGAGCCGCCAGCCATACGCCGCCGGCGCCATCCAGGCCGTGGACCAGAGCTTCAGACGCACGATCGCCACGGTGGCGATCAGGCCGGCCAGCACGCCCAGCAGGTTCCAGCGGAAGTTGTCGCCGCCCGGTTCGCCGAACAGCTTCACGGCGACGGTCGCCGAGGTCAGCGCCAGCAGCACGAAGATGGCCAGAATGGCCAGGGTGATGGTGCGGGTTTCCTTGCGATAACGCTCCGGGCTCATGGGCTGGATTTCAAACATGCGAGACGACTCCCGTACTGCAGTAATGAAAAGGGCCAGCGATGCCGGCCCTCATGAGTCACATGAAAGCGCTGGATCAGCCGATGGCCGCCAGCAGTTTCTCCCATTCCTTGCTTTCCTTCTTCGACACGCCACCGAGTAGCTCGATGGCCTGGCGCAAGCGGAAGCGGGTCAGATCCGGGCCGAGGATCTCCATGGCGTCGAGCACCGACACCGAACTCGCCTGGCCGGTGATGGCCGGGAACATCAGCGGCATCAGATCACGCAGCTTGAGCGCCATGGATTCGGCCACCGCCTGGATTACGCCGGTAATGCCGTCCTTGTTCCACTGGCGTAGCGCTTCGAGTTTCCACAGCACCAGCTGCATGGCCTGACGCACCTGCTCGGGCGACAGCTTCTTGTGCGCGAACAGCGCGGCATCCAGATTCAGCCCGCCGGAGAAGAAGAACGCGGCCAGCGGCGCGATCTGGCTGAAGGTTTCCACCCGGCCCTGCACGTGCGGGGCGATCTGCATCAGATAGTCGGGATTGAAGGCCCATTTCTGCACTTCTTCGGCGAAACGCTCCACCGGCAGCTCGCGCAGCCATTGGCCGTTCAGCCAGGAAAGCTTTTCCAGATCGAAGATCGGGCCGCCCAGCGAGACGCGGGTGATGTCGAAGTTGGCAATCATCTCGTCAAGGCTGAACTTCTCGCGCTCGTCGGGCATGGACCAGCCCATGCGGCCCAGGTAATTGAGCATCGCCTGGGGCAGGAAGCCCATGCGCTGGTAGAAGGTGATCGAGGTCGGATTCTTGCGCTTGGAGAGCTTGCTCTTGTCCGGGTTGCGCAGCAGCGGCATATAGCAGTTCACCGGTGCTTGCCAGCCGAAGTACTCGTACAGCTTGAGCAGCTTGGGCGCGGACGGCAGCCACTCTTCGCCACGCAGCACGTGGGTGATGCCCATCAGGTGATCATCCACCACGTTGGCCAGGAAGTAGGTGGGCAGGCCGTCCGCCTTCATCAGCACCTGCATGTCGATGCGATCCCAGCCGATCTCCACCTCGCCGCGCAGCATGTCCTTGACCACGCAGACGCCGTCGCTCGGCACCTTCATGCGCACCACATGCGACTCGCCAGCGGCGACGCGACGCTGCGCCTCCTCGGGCGCGACATGCATGCAGTGGCCGTCGTAACGCGGAGTTTCCTTGTTGGCCATCTGCTCGGCGCGTACTGCATCCAGACGTTCGGCGGAGCAGAAGCACGGGAAGGCATGACCCTTGGCGACCAGCTCGTCCGAGTACTGTTTGTAGATCGCGCCCCGCTCGCTCTGCCGATACGGACCATGCGGACCACCCACATCCGGGCCTTCGTTCCATTCGATGCCCAGCCAGCGCAGCGCGTCATAAATCTGCTGCTCGGATTCACGGGTCGAGCGCACCTGATCGGTGTCCTCGATACGCAGAATGAACTGACCGCCGTGCTGACGGGCAAAGCAGAGGTTGAACAGGGCGATGTAGGCAGTGCCGACGTGCGGATCGCCGGTGGGCGACGGCGCGATGCGGGTACGAACGGTGGTCATGGCGACTCTCGAAAGGGGGGACAAATCGAAGGCGCGATGGTAACAGGGGCGGTGGTGCGGGCTCCAGCGGGACAGATGAAAGCCAAAGCGCCTATCCGACGCTCGTGGTTAACACCGGTTCTTCAGGGCACAACGGACGAGCGCAATAAAAACACCTGCCATCCCTCCGAGTATCAGGCCTATCGCCATAATGAGGGCCTTCTTGGGCTTGATCGGCCTTTCAGGAACCAGGGCCGAGCTATCCAATGTCATTACAGCCGTCCCTTGGGGATCAATGTCGATGCCTTTCAGAAACTCCACTCTTTCTTGAATTTCCCGCAACTCCGGAATAAAGGGATCATCGCTAGCTCGAGCATGCATGATCTCCAATTCCGCCTGGAGCGCTTTACTGCCATGCATATATAACGGCGTACCATCTTTTATTGGAGCGTTGCCGTTGCTTGAAAAATTCTGCCACGTGGTGACACTTGGCGAATCCAGGCCAGCACCTTTTGCGATCTTTAATGCCTCTTCGAGCATCTTGATGCGATCCGCCCGTCGCTGACGTGCCATATCTCTCAGGGCATCAATCCGCTGCTCAAGGCTTTTTATATGTGTATGGTTCTCGCTGGCAATGTTCTTCTGGATTTCTTGCGCCGTCATTACGGAAGCGTGCGCAACCAGCATGTTCACCCAAAGAGCGACCTTTTCTGGATTCCCATACTCCATACGCACTTCCCATAATTCCGGAAGTAATTTCTGGGGCGACTTGATACTCAACTGTTTATTGAGTCTCTGCCAAAGTATTTCATCTGGCCCACTGCGCACAACTTCGTTCAAATACACCAACCCGAAGAAGTTTCGACGAAGCTTTTCCGAAGACAGATTCCGCAAAAAAAGTTTATACACCTGATCTACCGTAAAAAGCGGAAGACCTGCATCAGAACGGCCAACATTATAGCCAGAAATATCGGAGACCTGAGGTGGCAACACATATGCCCTAGACTCATAAACCGGCTTAGTGAAGTAGGCATAAACCACGGAAAGTGAAAAAATGAGAAATGAAACAAGGCCTATTAGATACCTTTGATCCCACAGGCTTTTGCAAAGTTCAAATAGATCAATCTCATCGCCAAACGATGAAGTCGCCGGAGCAACAGAAGTATGACTCTCCATAAAACCTCTCTCCAAGCATCAGCGGGCGCTGACCGCGAAGAGAAAAAGCATAGTAGTCATTTCCGTGCTTGCAGGATTCGTATCCTCAACCGTGCACAACGTCTCAGGACGCACCGAGCGAGAAAATACTGAAGCGATGTCTACTCGACTATCTCGCCTTCCTCATTCACCCGATCCCGCAGTTCCTTGCCGGGCTTGAAGTGCGGCACGAATTTGCCGTCCAGGCTGACCGACTGGCCGGTCTTGGGATTACGGCCGACGCGGGGCTCACGGTAGTGCAGCGAGAAGCTGCCGAAGCCACGGATTTCGATCCGCTCGCCGGTCGCCAGGGCCTCGGACATCTGCTCCAGCATGTTTTTGATGGCCTGCTCGACGTCTTTCGACGAGAGCTGCCCCTGTTGCGTGACAATC
>DATJDB010000211.1:0-4521 GCA_035497635.1 Pseudomonas sp.
GGCGCCATGATGATGCGGTTGTTCAGGGCGAGGTCGCCGAGAGTGATTGGGTCGAAGAGGGTGGGCATGGATAGTCCTGTTTTTGATGCTTTTGGGCTTGGGGAGTGGGCTGGTTTATGGGGGTGAGAGAGAGTGAATCCAAGGGTGGCAGTTGAGAATGCCCCAAGTGCGCTCTATCGCGGGGGGGCGGTCAGGGTCTGGCCATGGTCATTGAGGGCGTCTGATCACTGGGCCTTCGGCCCTTCAAACCAGGCCGGCGGTGTTCCGCGCTGGCCGCGTTGAAAAGGTAAGAGACATGGGTGCATTGAGTGGGATTCGGGTTCTTGAACTGAGTCGTGTATTGGCCGGCCCCTGGTGCGGTCAGATCCTGGCCGACCTGGGTGCGGAAGTGATCAAGGTCGAGCGTCCGCGCATGGGTGACGACACCCGCAGCTGGGGCCCGCCGTACATGAAGACCCCGGAGGGCGAGAACAGCGCCGAGGCCTCCTATTACCAGTCCGCCAACCGCAACAAGCTGTCGGTGTCCATCAATATCGCCACGCCGGAAGGCCAGGAGCTGGTGCGCGCACTGGCCGCCACCTCCGACGTGCTGATCGAGAACTACAAGGCCGGTTCGCTGGCCAAGTACGGTCTGGATTACGAGAGCCTGTCCAAGCTCAATCCGCGCCTGGTCTACTGCTCGATCACCGGTTTCGGCCAGACTGGCCCGCGCGCCGCAGAGCCGGGTTATGACTTCATCATCCAGGGCATGGCCGGCCTGATGAGCATCACCGGCGAAAAGGACGGCGTGCCGGGCGCCGGCCCGCAGAAGGTGGGCGTGGCCGTGGCCGACGTGATGACCGGCCTGTATTCCACCATCGCCATCCAGGCCGCACTGCTGGCCCGTGAAAAGACCGGCCGCGGCCAGCACTGCGACATGGCACTGCTGGATGTGCAGGTCGCTGCCCTGGTCAACCAGAGCCAGAACTACCTGAGCACCGGCCGCTCCCCCGGCCGCCAGGGCAATGCCCACGTGAACATCGTGCCGTACCAGGTGTTCACCGCCAGGGACATGGATTTCATCATCGCCTGCGGCAACGACACCCAGTTCGTCGCCCTGTGCGACGCCATCGGCCTGCCGGAACTGCCGCTGGACCCGCGCTTCACCAAGAACGCTGATCGCGTGCGCAACCGTGAGGCCATCGTCGGCATTCTGTCCGAGCACTTCCTCACCGACAGCGCCGACAACTGGGTCTCGAAGATTTATGCCGTAAAGGTGCCGGTCGGCGTGATCAACGACATCGGCCGCGCCCTGGCCGAGCCGCAAGTTCTGGCCCGCGACATGCTGGTCACCATCCCGCACGCCCAGAACCCGGATTTCAGGATGGTCGGCAGCCCGGTGAAGCTGTCCGACACCCCGGTTGAATACAAGCGCCCGGCACCGCGTCTGGGTGAGCACACCGAACAGGTGCTGAGCACGCTGGGCCTGGACGCCGCCAAGCTCGCCGAGCTGAAGGAAAAAGGCATCATCGAGCAGCTGAAAGCCGACTAAGGTTCCTGTCCCTCCTTGAGCCAGATACGCCTGCGGGCGCGTCTTGTTTGCCTCGTGTCGGCGATCTGTTCGAGGTCGTGCCGGAACTGGAAAAGCTGGTTTGATCCGGCGTTTTTCGGTGAACAAGAACCCGCTCTTCGGAGCGGGTTTTTATGGACGGCCCGCGCGCACCAACTGCTTTTCTGTGGGACCGGGTTTACCCCGATCCGCCGGGCGGCGCCCTGAGCTGTAGGGCCGGGTTTACCCCGGCCGACGAGGGTACGGTCGAAACCGAGGCGTGTAGGTCAACTCCGCAGGCCGGCATAAAGCCGGCCCCACAGGGTTTACCCCGATCCGCCGGGCGGCGCCGTGACCTGTAGGGCCGGGTTTATCCCGGCCGATGAGGGCGGTGTGCACCAAACGGCGGCCAAAAACAACGTTGACCGTCCTACGTCCGACCCCACGCGCAACCAGACAACCGCAGCATGGTCTACCGGTTTCGGCGCCCTCGCCACACCGCTACTACCAAGGAGAACACCCATGACGCGTCATCGTTCGGGAAGTCTGCTGGTTGGAATGCTGTTGGTTGCACTGCTCGGCCTGACCGGCTGCTCCACCTCGCCGCCCGACGGCATCACGCCGCTCGCGCCGTTCGAGATCGAGCGCTACCTGGGCAAGTGGTACGAGATTGCCCGTCTGGATCACCGCTTCGAACGGGGCCTTTCCAACGTGACAGCCACCTACAGCCAATGGCCGGACGGTGAAGTGAAGGTCATCAACCGGGGCTACAACGACAACAAGGGCGAATATGAAGAGGCGGAAGGCGAAGCCCAGTTCATCGGCTCGGAGAACGTGGGTTCGCTGAAGGTGTCCTTCTTCGGCCCCTTTGCCGGCGGCTATCACCTGGTGGCGCTGGATCAGGTGAATTACAGCTGGGCACTGGTGGCGGGCGCCGATCGCGACTACCTGTGGATCCTGTCCCGCGACAAGCAGCTCGACCCGAAGATCCAGGAGTATCTGGTGCGTCAGGCGGCGCTGCTGGGCTTCGATGTGTCGGAGCTGATCTGGGTGGAGCAGAACCGCGACGACGCCTGATCGTCCCGCTCGGCGGCAGACATGGGCTGCCGCTTCTGGCGGCTCGTCAGTGCCTGGGGCTGTTTTCCGGCATCACCAGCAGCTGCTTCTCGTTGTTCCAGTCGAACGTCTCGCCGGCGGCCTCTGCGGCATAGCGGCGCTCGTCCAGCTCCTGGTACAGGGAGATTTCTTCGTCGGGCATGTAGTGCAGGCAATCACCGCCGAAGAACCACAGCAGGTCGCGCGGCACCAGGTGGGCGACCTGAGGGTAGCGGTGAAAGACCTGACAGATCATGTCCTGGCCCAGCGGGCGGTCTTCGGGCACCTCTGGCAGGGATTTCACCAGCTCATCGAAGCGTTCGACAAACAGCGCATGGCTGTCGTCGGGCACCTGCTCGGCCTCGCCGAGGGCAATCAGAATGCTGCGCAGGTGGGCGAGCAGGGCCAGGTTGTGTTCAAGGTATGAAATGGCCATGGGGAACCTGTCAGATCAAAAGGGCGCGGGAGTATACCCTCGTCGCGCCATCAGGATGAAAAGCCACGTTTTCAGCGCACTTTGCCGTCGGCAGGTTGCAGTACCTCGGGATCGAAATCATCCACATCGATCACCCGGCGTCGCGCCGCTTCTTCCTCGCGCAGGGCGTTGGCCTGCGGCTCGTTGAGCACGCCGGCGGCGAGGGCGGCATCCAGCAGATCGCTGCCCGGTTCCGGTTGGAATTGCCCCTCGCGCAAGGCGCGCTGCAACAGCTTGTGAATTGCTACGTTGGAATGGAGATGCCGCCAGGCATATTCCAGCGCGCCCAGAGCATCCGTACCTTCTTCGGGGAGGTAGACGCCATCCAGCAGGCGAGACATCGCCGGGTCAGCCAGCGGCGCATCGAGCATGGCGGCCAGCTGGGCTTCGAGGGCGTCCGACGGCCCCTTGTATTGAATGCCCAGCGGAAAGACCAGCACGCGTAGCAGGAGGGCCAGCGGCCGGTTGGGGAAGTTGTCGAGCAGTTCGACCATGGCGGTTTCGGCGCAGCGCAGCGATTCCTCCAGCGCCCAGCGCAACAGCGGTTCCTGTTCCTGCGGATGGCCCAGGTCATGGAAGCGCTTGAGCGCTGCGGAACCCAGATAGAGATAGCTGAGCACATCACCCAGGCGCGCCGACAACCGCTCACGGCGCTTGAGGCTGCCGCCGAGCAGCAGCATGGAGGTATCGGCTAGCAGGGCGAACGCGGCGGCCAGACGATTGAGCTGGCGGAAGTAACGCCGACTGAGCCCATGCCCCGGCGCGGAACTGAGCAAACCGCCGGTAAGACCCAGCAGAAAGGCGCTGGCGGCATTGCTGGCCGTGAAGCCGACGTGTTCCAGCAGCACGCGGTCGAAGGCGTGCAGCGTCGCGTCGCTGTCTTCGGCAGCGGCCAGTTCCATTTCCTTCAATACATAGGGATGACTGCGGATCGCACCCTGGCCGAAGATCATCAGGTTGCGCGAGAGGATGTTGGCGCCTTCCACGGTGATGAAGATCGGCGCGCCTTGCCAGGCGCGGGCCAGGTAGTTGTTCGGGCCCATGATGATGCCCTTGCCGCCATGGATATCCATGGCATGGGCGATGCACTCGCGACCGCGCTCGGTGAGGTGGTACTTGAGCACGGCGGAAAGCACCGAGGGTTTCTCGCCCAGGTCCACGGCGCGGGCAGTAAGCACCCGCGCGGCATCCATCAACCAGGCATTGCCGGCCAAACGTCCGAGCGGCGCCTGGATGCCCTCGAAGGCGGACAGCGGCACGTTGAATTGCTCACGGATGCGCGCGTAGCGGCCGCTGGCATAGGCACAGGTCTTCGCCGCGCTGGTGCCTACCGCTGGCAGAGAGATGGAGCGTCCCACCGACAGGCAGTTCATCAGCATCATCCAGCCCTTGCCGAGCATGGCCGGCCCGCCAATGATCGCTT
>DATJDB010000212.1:0-22237 GCA_035497635.1 Pseudomonas sp.
GGACTTCCAGTGGCAGGGTCAACTGAACGGCGACCTGGAACTGGATCTGCCGGAAGGCGGCCCTCGAGGGCTGGTGCGTTTGGACGCCGGTCGCGGCACGCTGCGGGTTCGCGAAGCGGAAGAATGGGTCGACTTTCCCTACCAGGCGCTGCACCTCGACAGCCAGTTGCAACCGGAACAGGTGGATCTGCAGGCACGCTTCGACGGTGGCGAACTCGGCGAACTGCGTCTGGATGCGCGCATCGATCCGCGCGGCGAGGAAAAGCCACTGGCCGGCACCTTCGCTCTGCGTGGCCTGAACCTGGCGGTCGCCCGACCCTTTGTGCCCCAGGTGGCGCAACTGGAAGGGCAGATCAATGGCAACGGCCAACTGGCCGGCACGCTTCAGGCGCCGCAGGTCAACGGCCAGCTGCGCCTGAGCGAAGGGCGGGTGGCCGGCGGCGAGCTGCCGACCCCGCTGGAAGACCTGCAGATCCTCGGCACCCTCAGCGGGCAGCGCCTGGATCTGGAAGGCGGATGGAAGAGTGGAGAGCGTGGCGAAGGAAAAATTGGAGGCTGGCTGTCGTGGCAAGGCACGCCCTCCGCCGATATTCGCCTCTCCGGCACGCGTCTGCCGTTGGTGGTGCCGCCGTATGCCGAACTGGACGTCGCGCCGGACCTGCGTATTCAACTGGCGGAACAGGGTTTGTCGCTGAGCGGGCGCATTGCCGTGCCGCGCGGCGACATCACCATCCGCGAATTGCCGCCTTCCACGGTCAAGGTCTCCCCCGACGTGGTCATCGTCGGCCAGGACGCCGCGGATTCGGGCGAGGCGATGCCGATCCGCATGGATATCACCGTCGTGGTCGGTCAGGAAGAATTGAACTTCTCCGGCTTCGGCCTGACCGCCGACGTGGCGGGTGATATCCACATCGGCAACCAGCTGGATACGCGCGGCGAGCTGGCCCTGAACCGTGGCCGCTACCGGGCTTACGGACAGCGGCTGACCATTCGCCGCGCGCGCCTGCTGTTTGTCGGCCCCATTGACCAACCGTTCCTCGACGTGGAAGCGATTCGCCGGATCGACGAGGTGGTGGCGGGCCTGCGCATCACCGGCAGCGCCGCATCCCCACGCGTGGAGGTGTTTTCTGAACCAGCCATGGCCCAGGAACAGGCACTGTCCTATCTGGTGCTCGGCCGCCCGCTGGGTAGCGGCGACGACGGTGGCGGCGACGCGAACCTGCTGGCCCAGGCCGCCATCGGCTTGGGGCTGGCGGGCAGCGCCGGCATCACGGGCAACATTGCCCGCCAACTGGGTATCAAGGACTTCCTGCTGGAAACCGAAGGCAGCGGTGGGCAGACCAGCGTGGTGGCCAGCGGGCGGCTGTCTGATCGCCTGACCCTCAGCTACGGCGTGGGTGTGTTTGATTCGGTGAATACCTTGTCGCTGCGCTATCGCCTCAGCCGGAGGGTATTCCTGGAGGCGGCCAGCGGTCTGGCCAGCTCCCTGGACATTTTCTATCGGCGGGACTTTTAAGGATGATGGCCAGTCGACATGAAAACTGCTTGAAGATCGGTGATGTTCACCCGATTCTCGTCCAGCTTGAAACCTTTAAGGAAGACACCCTATGGAAGTGCTGAACAACCTGGTCAATCAACTGAACGGTCTTGTCTGGGGCCCGCCGATGCTGGTGCTGATTCTCGGCACGGGCTTTTTCCTGATGCTGTACCTGAAATTCATGCCCCTGCGGCAGATCGGCCCCGGTTTCCGCCTGATGTGGCAAGGCCGCATCAAGGGCGAGGAAGACACGGGTCAGATCAGCCCGTTTCAGGCATTGATGACCACGCTGGCAGCGACCGTGGGCACCGGCAACATTGCCGGGGTCGCTACGGCGATCTTCCTGGGCGGTCCCGGCGCGCTGTTCTGGATGTGGATGACCGCGCTGGTCGGCATGGCCACCAAGTACTGCGAAGTGGTGCTGGCGGTGCATTACCGTGAAAAGGACGCGCGCGGCGAACACGTCGGCGGTCCCATGTATGCGATCCGCAACGGCCTGGGCCGCAAATGGGCCTGGCTGGGCGGTGCCTTCGCCCTGTTCGGCGGGCTGGCCGGCTTCGGCATCGGCAACATGGTGCAGGTCAACAGCATGGCGCATGCGCTGGAAACCACCTTCGCGGTGCCGATGTGGGTGACAGGATTGGCGGCCATGCTGCTGACCGGCCTGGTGATCCTCGGCGGCATTCGCCGCATCGGCCTGGTCGCCGCCGCGCTGGTGCCGTTCATGTGCATCGCCTATGTGTTCGCGGCGCTGGTGGTGCTGATCGTCAATATGGACGCTATTCCCGGTGCCTTCGCGCTGATCTTCGAGCATGCCTTCAGCCCCATCGCCGCCACCGGCGGTTTCGCCGGTGCCGCCGTGATGGCTGCCATCCGTTATGGCGTGGCACGGGGCATCTTCTCAAACGAAGCGGGGCTGGGTACCGCGGGCATCGCCCAGGCGGCCGGCACCACGGATAACGCCGTGCGCTCCGGCATGATCGGCATGCTGGGCACCTTCATCGACACCCTCATCGTCTGCTCCATGACCGGTCTCGCCATCATCTGCTCCGGCGTATGGACCAGCGGGGTAAGCGGGGCGGCCCTGTCGGCTGCGGCATTCGAGTCGGCCATGCCGGGCTTCGGCGGCGCGCTGCTGACCCTGGCGCTGGTCACCTTTGCCTATACCACCATCCTGGGCTGGAGCTTCTACGGTGAGAAATGCTGGGAGTTCATGATAGGCACGCGGGCCATCTGGCCGTTCCGGGTGGTCTGGGTACTGGCGGTGCCGATCGGTGCGATGACCCAGCTGGACTTCACCTGGCTGGTGGCCGACACCCTCAACGGGCTGATGGCGCTTCCCAACCTGATTTCGCTGCTGTTGCTGAGCCCTGTGGTGGTACGCCTGACTCGGGAGTATTTCGCCAGGCAGGCGGCCGTCCGAGTGTGATCCGGGCGCGACCATGCTTAAATTGCCAGCTTGGCAATTCCCCAATCCCACCAGAAGGATTAAGCAAATGGCTCAAGTGACCATGCGTGGCAACCCCATCGAAGTCTCCGGCAACCTGCCGCAACCCGGCCAGCAGGCGCCCGCATTCAGCCTGGTTGGTAGCGACCTGGTCGACGTGACCCTGGCCAACTTCGCCGGCAAGCGCAAGGTACTGAACATTTTCCCCAGCGTCGACACGCCCACCTGCGCCACCTCGGTGCGCAAGTTCAACACCGAGGCTTCCGGCCTGGAGAACACCGTGGTGCTGTGCATCTCCGCCGACCTGCCTTTCGCCCAGAAGCGCTTCTGCGCTGCCGAAGGCCTGGAGAACGTGGTCAGCCTGTCCACCCTGCGCGGCCGTGAATTCCTGCAGGACTACGGCGTGGCCATCGCCGCCGGTCCGATGGTCGGCCTGACCGCCCGCGCTGTGGTGGTGCTGGACGAGCAGGACAAGGTGCTGCACAGCGAGCTGGTTTCCGAATTGGGCCAGGAGCCCGACTACCAGGCCGCACTGGCCGCGCTGCGCTGAGTCACCCGCGCCCCGCTAGCCGGGGCGCTTCTCCCCCGGGTTTTCACCCCTGCTTACAATTCCCGCCACGCCCACAGGTAAATCTGCGGTAAAGAGCCTTTGCAGGCACTGACGCAATCCTTATCGTGCGGCCATTCGATTTCCCAGGCGTATTCCGTCATGTCCGAGTCTCGTTCCACTCTGTCACGCAATGTCCGCCGAGGCGGGCTGTTGCTGGTGTCGCTTGTCCTGCTCGCGCTGCTGGCCTGGTGGCTGTGGCCCGCCGGCAAGGCGCCGGGCGGTGCGGGCGGGCTGGGCGGCCCCGGCGCAGGTCCGGCGCGCTTCGGTTTCGGCGGCCCGGTTCCGGTCCGCGTGGCACCGGTGACCCGTGGTGATTTCCCCGTCGAATTGCGTGCCTTGGGTACCGTCACCGCCTATAACACCGCCCATGTACGCACCCGGGTTGGCGGCGAGCTGGTCAAGGTGCTGTTCGAGGAAGGACAGCGCGTGAAGGCGGGAGATCTGCTGGCGGTGATTGATCCACGCCCCTACGAAACGGCATTGCGTCTGGCCGAAGGGCAGCTGCAGCAGACCCGCGCGCAACTGAAGAACGCGCAGATCGATCTGAATCGCTATCAGGGTCTGTACAAGGAAGATTCTATCGCCCGCCAGACCCTGGACACCCAGCAGGCACTGGTCGCCCAGTACCAGGGACAACTCAAGGTCCAGCAAGCCACTGTCGAGGAAGCACGCCTGAACCTGGACTTCACCCAGGTCCGCGCCCCGATCTCCGGACGCCTTGGGCTGCGTCAAGTAGACCTGGGCAACCTGCTGACCAGCAACGACGCCACGGTGCTGGTGACCATTACCGAAACCGATCCCATTGCGGTGAGCTTCACCCTGCCGGAAGGCGAGCTGCCGCAAGTGCTGGAGCAGTTGCGCAGCGGGCGCACCCTGACCGTGGAAGCCTGGGACCGTGGCGAGCGCCTGGTGCTGGCCGAAGGTCAGTTGGAAAGTCTGGATAACCAGATCGATACCGCCACCGGCACCCTGCGTCTCAAGGCGCGTTTCGCCAACGCCGATCAGCGCCTGTTCCCCAATCAGTTCGTCAATGTCCGCCTGCGCGTCAGCACCCGCCAGCAGGCGCTGCTGATTCCGGCCGCCGCGTTGCAGTACGGTTCGCGCGGCACCTTCGTCTACGTGGTGGGTGAGGGCAATACCGTCGAGCTGCGCCAGGTCACGGCCGGCCCCAGTAGCGGCGAGCTGACCCTCATCGAATCCGGCGTTCAGCCCGGTGAACGCCTGGTGCTGGAAGGCACCGACCGCCTGCGCAACGGTGCACCGGTACAGGTCATCGAAGACGCCACCGCCACGGCCAAGCGCGACACATGAACATCTCCCGGCCGTTCATCCTGCGTCCGGTGGCCACCACGTTGCTGATGGTGGCCATTTTCATCAGCGGATTGATTGCCTACCGCATGTTGCCGGTATCGGCGCTGCCGGAAGTGGATTACCCGACCATCCGGGTGATGACGCTCTATCCCGGCGCCAGTCCCGAGGTGATGACCCGCGCGGTGACCGCGCCGCTGGAGCGCCAGTTCGGCCAGATGCCCGGCCTGCAGCAGATGTCCTCGACCAGTTCCGGCGGGGCCTCGGTGATCACCCTGCGCTTTAGCCTGGAAGTCGAGCTGGACGTGGCCGAGCAGGAGGTACAGGCGGCGATCAACGCGGCCAGCAACCTATTGCCCAACGACCTGCCGGCCCCGCCGGTGTACAACAAGGTCAACCCGGCCGACACGCCAGTCATCACCCTGGCCATCACCTCGCCGAGCATGCCGCTGTACCGTGTGCATGACCTGGTGGACACCCGCATGGCGCAGAAACTGGCGCAGATCAGCGGCGTCGGCCTGGTCAGCCTGGCCGGTGGCCAGCGGCCGGCGGTGCGCATCCGGGTCAATCCCGAGGCGCTGGCCGCCTACGGCCTGAACCTCGCCGATGTGCGCTCGCTGATCGGCGTCTCCAACGTCAACCAGCCCAAGGGCAACTTCGACGGCCCGACCCGTGTCTCGCAGCTCGACGCCAACGACCAACTGCGTTCAGCCGAGGAATATGCCGAGCTGATCCTCAGCTACCAGAACGGTGCGACCCTGCGCCTGAAGGATGTGGCGCAGATTGTCGATGGCGCCGAGAACGAACGCCTGGCCGCCTGGGCCGACCGCAACGGTGCGGTGCTGCTGAACATCCAGCGTCAGCCGGGCGCCAACGTCATCGAGGTGGTCGACCGCATCCGCATCCTGTTGCCGCAGATCACCGCCACCCTGCCGGCAAACGTGGACGTCACAGTACTGTCCGACCGCACCCAGACCATTCGCGCCGCCGTCAGCCATGTGCAGTTCGAGCTGCTGCTGGCGGTGTGCCTGGTGGTGCTGGTCACCTTCCTGTTCCTGCGCCGGCTGTCGGCGACGGTCATTCCATCCATCGCCGTGCCGTTGTCGCTGATCGGTACCTTCGGGGTCATGTACCTGGCGGGGTTCTCCATCAACAACCTGACGCTGATGGCGCTGACCGTGGCGGCGGGCTTCGTGGTGGATGACGCCATCGTCATGCTGGAGAACATCGCCCGCCACCTGGAGGCGGGTGAAACGCCGCTGCAGGCCGCCCTCAAGGGCGCGAAACAGATCGGTTTCACGCTGATCTCGCTGACCTTCTCGCTGATCGCCGTGCTGATTCCCCTGCTGTTCATGGAGGATGTGGTCGGCCGACTATTCCGCGAGTTCGCCATCACCCTGGCGGTGGCGATCCTGATTTCGCTGGTGGTATCGCTGACCCTGACGCCGATGATGTGCGCGCGCTTCCTGCGCCAGGAGCGGCCGGAAGAGCAGAGCCGCTTCTACCGTGCCAGCGGCGCCTGGATCGATGGCATGATCGCCAGCTACGACAAGGGCCTGCACTGGGTGCTGCGCCATCAGCCGCTGACCCTGCTGGCGGCCATCGCCACCTTGGCCTTGACCGTACTGCTCTACCTGATGGTGCCCAAGGGCTTCTTCCCGGTGCAGGACACCGGCCTGATTCAGGGCATTTCCGAAGCGCCGCAGAGCATTTCCTTCCGCGCCATGAGCGAACGCCAGCAGCGCCTGACCGAGGTGATCCTGCAGGACCCGGCAGTGGACAGCCTGTCCTCGTACATCGGCGTGGATGGCGACAATCCCACCCTCAACAGCGGCCGTCTGCTGGTCAACCTCAAGCCGCACGCCGAGCGTAACGTGACCGCCAGCCAGGTGATCGAACGCCTGAGGCCGCAACTGGCGAAAATTCCCGGGATCGAGCTGTATCTGCAACCGGTACAGGACCTGACCATCGAGGACCGGGTCAGCCGTACCCAGTTCCAGTTCAGCCTGGAATCCCCCGATGCCGCGCTGCTGGAGGAGTGGACACCGCGGCTGGTCGAAGCACTGCGCGAACGCCCCGAGCTGAGCGACGTGGCCAGCGACCTGCAGAACCGTGGTTTGCAGCTGTTCCTGGATATCGACCGCGACGCTGCGGCGCGCCTGGGCATCAGCGTGGCGAACATTACCGACGCTCTGTATAACGCCTTCGGCCAACGGCAGATTTCCACCATCTACACCCAGGCCAGCCAGTACCGCGTGGTGCTGGAAACCGACGGCGCCGACCAGATGGGGCCGCAGGCCTTGCTTCAGGTGCACGTGGCCACCGAGGCCGGTGGACAGGTGCCGCTGTCGGCGCTGGTGCGCCTGGAAGAACGCGCCACGCCGCTACTGATCAACCACATCGGCCAGTTTCCGGCGGTAATGCTGTCCTTCAACCTGGCGCCCGGCATATCCCTCGGCGAGGCGGTGGCAGTCATCGAGCAGGTCGAGCAGGACATCGCACTGCCGGCCGGCATCGTTCGCCAGTTCCAGGGCGCGGCCCAGGCATTCCGCGCCTCGCTGTCCAGCACGCTGCTGCTGATCCTGGCGGCCATCGTGACCATGTATATCGTGCTCGGCGTGCTCTACGAGAGCTACATCCACCCGATCACCATTCTCTCCACGCTGCCGTCGGCGGCGGTCGGTGCGCTGCTGGCCTTGCTGCTGACCGGCAATGACCTAGGGCTGATCGCCATCATCGGCATCATCCTGTTGATCGGCATCGTCAAGAAGAACGCCATCATGATGATCGACTTCGCCCTCGAGGCGGAGCGGCATCAGGGTATGGCGCCGCAGGCCGCCATTCACCAGGCGGCGCTGCTGCGCTTCCGGCCGATCCTGATGACCACGCTGGCCGCGCTGTTCGGCGCCGTGCCGCTGATGTTCGCCACCGGTTCCGGTGCCGAATTGCGTCAGCCGCTGGGCCTGGTGTTGGTCGGCGGGCTGCTGCTCAGCCAGTTGCTGACGCTGTTCACCACGCCGGTGATCTACCTGTACTTCGACCGTCTGAGCCGGCGCATTACCGGGCGCAGCGCGGCGGGAGTCGCGGCGAGCGGCGTACAGCCATGAATCTCTCGGCACCGTTCATCGTGCGGCCGGTGGCTACGCTGCTGATCAGCCTGGCCATCATGCTGGTCGGTGCGCTGAGCTTCGGGCTGCTGCCGGTGTCACCGCTGCCGAACATGGATTTCCCGGCGATTACCGTGCAGGCCAACCTGCCGGGGGCCAGTCCGCAGATCATGGCGTCCACCGTGGCCACGCCGCTGGAGCGTGCGCTGGGCGGCATTGCCGGCATCAGCGAGATGACCAGCCGCAGCAGCCAGGGCAATACCCGCGTCATCCTGGTGTTCGATCTGGACCGCGATATCAATGCCGCCGCTCGCGAGGTACAGGCGGCGATCAACAAGGCGCGACCGCTGCTGCCCAGCGGCATGCGCAGCATGCCCACCTACAACAAGATCAACCCCGCCCAGGCACCGATCATGGTGCTGTCGCTGACTTCCCCGGTGCTGGGGCAGGGCGAGCTGTACGACATCGCCAGTTCCATCGTCGGCCAGAAGCTGTCGCAGGTGCCGGGCGTCGGCGAGGTGCAGGTCGGCGGCAGCTCGCTGCCGGCGGTGCGCATCGAACTGCAGCCGCGACTGCTGGACCAGTACGGCGTGGCCCTGGACGAGGTGCGCCAGGCCATCGCCGATGCCAATCAGCAGCGCCCGAAGGGCGCCGTCTCGGACGATCAGCGCCACTGGCAGATCCAGGCCAACGATCAGCTACAGAAGGCCGCCGACTACGCGCCGCTGATCATCCGCCACCAGAACGGCGCGGCGATCCGCCTGGGTGACGTGGCCAGCGTGCGCGACGCGGTGGAGGATCGCTACAACAGCGGCTTCTACAACGACGAGCAAGCGGTGCTGGTGGTGATCAACCGCCAGTCCGGGGCCAACATCCTGGAAACCATCGAGGCCATCAATGCCCAGTTGCCGTCGCTACGGGCGGTGATTCCGGCCAGCATCGAGCTGGATGTGGCCATGGAACGCTCCTCGGTGATCCGCGCCACGCTGCGCGAGGCCGAACGCACGCTGTTGATCGCCGTGGGGCTGGTGATCCTGGTGGTGTTCGCCTTTCTCGGCCACTGGCGCGCGGCGCTGATTCCGGCGCTGGCCGTGCCGGTGTCGCTGATCGGCACCTTCGCCGCCATGTACCTGTGGGGCTTTTCGCTGAACAACCTGTCGCTGATGGCGCTGATCGTGGCCACCGGCCTGGTGGTGGACGATGCCATCGTGGTACTGGAGAACATCGCCCGGCATATCGAGAACGGCGAAAAGCCGCTGCCCGCCGCGCTCAAGGGCGCCAAGGAGGTGGGCTTCACGCTGCTGTCGATGAACCTGTCGCTGGTCGCGGTGTTCATTTCCATCCTGTTCATGGGCGGCATCGTCGAGCGGCTGTTCCGTGAGTTCTCGCTGACCCTGGCGGCGGCGATCCTGATTTCCCTGCTGGTGTCGGTGACCCTCACGCCGATGCTCTGCGCTCGCTGGCTCAAAGCCGAGACATCGCACCAACCGGGACGCCTGCAGCAGGCCGGCAAGCGTCTGCAGGGCCAAGTGCTGGCCGGCTATGCACGCAGCCTGGACTGGGCGCTGAGCCACTCCCGGCTGATGCTGTTCCTGCTGCTGGGTATCATCGCGCTGAATATCTATCTCTACGTGGTGGTGCCCAAGACCTTCCTGCCGCAGCAGGACACCGGCCTGCTGACCGGCATGATCCGTGGCGATGACGGCCTGTCCTTCCAAGTGATGCAGCCGAAGATGGAGCAGTTCCGCCAGGCCGTGCTGACCGATCCGGCGGTGGAAAGCGTCGCCGGTTTCATCGGCGGCAGCGGCGGCATCAACAACGCTTTCATGATGGTGCGCCTCAAGCCGCTGGTCGAGCGGCGCATCGGCGCCCAGGCGGTGGTCGACCGACTGCGTCGCGATCTGCCGAAGATTCCCGGGGCGCGGCTGTTCATGATGGTCAACCAGGATCTACAGATCGGCGGCCGCCAGCGCAGCACCGAAAACGAATTCGTGCTGCTGGCCAGCGATCTCGACGACCTGCGCACCTGGCTGCCCAGGGTGCGCGAGGCGCTGCGCGCGCTGCCGCAGCTCACCGATATCGATGCCAGCGAAGGCGAGGGCGCCCAGCAGATCACCCTGAAGGTGGATCGCGAAACCGCCAAGCGTCTGGGTGTCGATATGGCCACGGTCACCAGCGTGCTGAACAACGCCTTCAGCCAGCGGCAGATCTCCACCATCTACGACACCCTCAACCAGTACAGCGTGGTGATGGAGATCGATCCGCGCCATGCCCAGCATCCCGAGGCGCTGGACCGCGTGCAGGTGATTGCCGCCGATGGCAGTCGCGTCCCGCTGTCCGCCTTCTCGCATTGGGAGCGCAGCCTGGAAGAGGATCGCGTGGGTCACCAAAGTCAGTTCGCCGCCGAGAGCATCGGCTACTCGGTGGCGCCTGGCTACAGCCCCGATCAGGCCGTCACGGCGATCAACGAGGCCATTGCCAGGGTGGGCCTGCCCACCGAGGTGCAGGGGCTGATCGGCGGCACCGGCGGCATGCTGCAGCAGACCCAGCAGGGTCAGCCGCTGATGATCCTCGGCGCGCTGGTCATCGTCTATATCGTGCTGGGCGTGCTGTACGAGAGTTACATTCACCCGCTGACCATCCTTTCCACCCTGCCCTCGGCGGGCGTCGGCGCGCTGCTGGCCATTCAGCTCACCGGCGGACAGTTCAGCCTGATTTCCCTGCTCGGCCTGTTCCTGCTGATCGGCGTGGTGAAGAAGAACGCCATCCTGATGATCGACCTGGCCCTGCAATTGGAACGCGAAGGGCTCGACTCGCTGGCCTCCATTCGCCAGGCCTGCCTGCTGCGCTTTCGGCCGATCCTGATGACCACCTTGGCGGCCATCCTCGGCGCCGTGCCGCTGCTGCTGGACAACAGCGAAGGCGGCGAGATGCGTCAGCCGTTGGGCCTGGCCATCGTCGGCGGCTTGCTGCTCAGCCAACTGCTTACGCTGTACACCACGCCAGTGGTGTACCTGTATTTCGATCGTCTGCGTCAGCGCTTCGGCCGCCGGCGCGGGCACACCGCACTGGATGCCGCCTGATGAATGCTCCCTTTCGACTTCTCATCCTGGCCTTGGTTGTCAGCGGCCTGAGCGCCTGCACACTGGGGCCGGATTACCAGCGCCCCGAGCTGGAGATTCCCGAGCAATACCGCCAGGTCCAAGGCTGGAAGCCGGCGGCGCCCGCCGATGCCCTGGAGCGCGGCGCCTGGTGGTCGCGCTACGACGACTGGGAACTGGATGCGCTGGTCGAACGGCTCAACGTATCCAACCAGAACCTCGCCGCAACCGAGGCCCAGTACCGACAGGCACGCGCTCTGGTGCGTGGCGCACGCGCAGCGTTCTATCCCACCGTCAGCGCCGGTGTGGACGCAGGGCGCGCTTCGTCCGGCTCGCAGGGCCTGGCAACGACCACCACCAGCCGCCGGGAATCCTTCGATGCTAACCTCGGCCTGAACTGGCAGCTGGATCTGTGGGGCCGCCTGCGCCGCACCCTGGAATCCGAACGTGCCGGCGCGCAGGCCAGCCAAGCCGACCTGGCCGCCGCACGCCTGAGTCTGCAGACCGAGCTGGTGCAGAACTATCTGCAATTGCGCGTGCTGGACGAACAGCGCCGACTGCTGGATGCCACGCTGGCGGCCTATCAGCGTTCGTTGCGCCTGACCGAGAACCAGTATCGGGCCGGGATCGTACCGAAATCCGACGTCAGCCAGGCGCTGACCCAGCTGAAAAGCACCCAGGCCCAGGCCGTAGACCTGGAATGGCAGCGCGCCCAGCTGGAACATGCGATTGCCGTGCTGATCGGCCTGCCGCCATCGGGTTTCACGATTGCCGCTCGCAACGGTCTGCCCGGGCTGCCGGGCGTACCCCAATCATTGCCGTCCCAGTTGCTGGAACGGCGTCCTGACGTGGCGTCGGCCGAGCGCAGCGTAATGGCCGCCAATGCCGGGATTGGCGTGGCGAAAACCGCCTGGTATCCCGACCTGAGCCTGTCGGCGCTGGGCGGCTACCACAGCGGCAGCTTCGCCGACTGGATCAGCCTACCCAACCGCTACTGGTCGTTGGGTCCGGCGCTGGCCATGGAGCTGTTCGATGGCGGCGCTCGGCGCGCCGAGCTGGAACGCGCCGAGGCGGCTTACGACCAGACGGTGGCGCAGTACCGGCAAACGGTGCTGGATGCCTTCCGGGAAGTGGAGGATGCGCTGGTCGAGCTGAGCGTGCTGGAGCGTGAGCAGCAGTTGCAGCAGGAAGCCGTCGAGGCGGCCCGCGAATCCCTGCGCCTGGTGGAAAACCAGTACCGCGCCGGCACCCTGGACTTCAACAGCGTGGTCAATGTTCAGGCAGCCGCCCTGAACAACGAACGCACCGCACTGAGCCTCCTGGGCAACCGCCTGCGCGCCAGTGTGCAGCTGATCGCCGCCCTTGGGGGGGGGTGGGAAACCAGGGAACTGCTAGAGCAATAAGAGTGCCCACTTCGGGGATGGGCTGTGCACCATCCCCTGTGGGGCCGGCTTTACGCCGGCCGACAGAGTCGAATTCCCCGCTAGGTCGGGGTTCCCACCACCGCCGGCCGGGATAAACCCGGCCCTACAGGTTCGGCGTTGTGGCATCGGCGCGAGCAGGAACGCCTGGGCCGGCTTACGCCGGCCAACGGAGTCAAACTCCAGCAACTCGGCCTGGCCCCACCACCGCCGGCCGGGATAAACACGGGCGTTGCGGGCATCGGCGCGCCCCCTGTAGGGCCGGCTTTACGCCGGCCGACGGAGTCGAGTCACGCAAAGCCGGACAGGGTTCCCACCATTGGCCGGTTACTCCTCGCGCCGGTTGGAAGCACGCGCCGCCTTGAGCACATCGGGGCCGATGTCCGCCTCGAAATGCCGCCAGACCGGCTCCATTGCGGCCCGCCAGGCCTCGCGCTCGCGAGGACTCAAACTGATGATCTGGCTGCGCCCGGAGGCCGCCACCCGCTGCCGGTCCTGCTCGTTGAGCTGCGCGGCCTCGCGGTTCACCGCGTAACTCACCTCGTCGATGATCGCCTCCAGCTGGGTGCGGATGCGGTGCGGAATGGCGTACCAGAAGCGCGCATTGGTCACCAGCATGTAATCCAGCACACCGTGGTTGGTTTCGGTGATGTACGGCTGCACCTCGTGGAAGCGCTGGCTGTAGAAGTTCGACCAGGGATTTTCGGCGCCCTGTACCTGGCCGCTGGCCAGCGCCTCGAACACCTGGGAGAAGGCCAGACGGGCGGTCCGCGCTTTCACCTGGCGGAACTGGGTTTCCAGCACGTCCGACTGCTGGATGCGGAAGTTCAGCCCGGCCGCGTCGGCCGGCAGACGCAGCGCGCGGGTCGCCGAGAGCTGTTTCATGCCGTTGTGCCAGTACCCCAGTCCGAGGATGTCGTGCTGCTCCATCGAGTAGAGCAACTGGCGTCCCTTGGCGCGCTTCTGGAAGCGGTCCACCGCGTCCAGGTCGTCGAACAGGAAAGGCAGGTCGAAGACCCGCAACTGTTGGGTATAGGTTTCGAACTTGGCCAGCGAGGGCGCCAAAAGCTGCACCTTGTTGTCACGCAGCGCGGCCAGTTCGTCGGCATCGCCGTACAGGCTGGAGTTGGGGAAAACCTCGACCTTCACCTGGTCGCTCAGGCGCTCTTCCACCAGTTGTTTGAGCAGCAGCGCGCCCTTGCCCTTGGGGGTGTCTTCGGCGACCACATGGGAGAAGCGGATGACGATCGGGGCGGCATTCGTTTCAACGGCACCGGCCAGGATGGCGATGCCGAGACAGGCTGCCATGACTGTCTTGATCACGGAGTTTCCTTTTTTATTGTTTCTTGATGGGGGTGGCCGCCAGCTATGGCCACGGTCGAGCCAGGCGTGCGCCGCAAGCCCTGTGCCAATTTCGGAATCATTCTTGTCCTCAGCCGCGAACCGCTCTGTTCTGGGATACAGCGCACGGAAGAGCGGTCGGCGAGGGGCGGGAGCGGACAGCCTCTTGGCGGTTTTCGGCCATCTGGCTAACAAAAAGTGGCGTATTTCCGCCAAATTGCGCGCCCGGGGTCTGCTGGGCAGTCAACCTGGCCGTTCCGCTGAGGGAACGGCCAGGGCATCAGAGCAGAATGGTGCTCCACACCAGCGCGATCAGGCTGAGGGACAGGAACTGGGCGGCGCTGCCCATGTCCTTGGCGCGCTTGGCCAGCGGATGGATGTCGAGGGAAATACGGTCCACTGCGGCCTCGATGGCCGAGTTGAGGATCTCCACGATCAGTCCGAGAAACACCACGCCCACCAGGATGGCGCGTTCGGCACGGGAAACATCCAGCCAGAAGGCGAGGGGAATCAGCACCAGGTTGATCAACAGCAATTGACGAAACGCGGCCTCGCCGGTGAACGCGGCTTTCAGCCCGGCCATCGAATAGCCGGTGGCATTGAGAATGCGCGCCAGGCCGGTACGACCCTTGAGCTCTCCGGCATCCACGGCCGGCGCGGTTTTCAGCTTCTCCATGAAGACTCCAACAGGGGGGCAAGCGAGCCCGGATAAACGTGCGCAAGTCTAGCGGAGTTGCCCCGCACTTGGCAGGGGCAGACCCGTACCAATCAAAGGATGAAAAGCTCGTAATGCAGCTGCAGATGTCGGCGTTCGTCGGAACGGAGGTCCAGCCATTCCATCGCACCGCAAGCCTGAGAGTTGATGGCATGGCGCTTGCGCGCCAGGGTCGGACGGTCGAGGACCAGCTTGCGCGACTGCCGCCAAGGTAGACTGACATCCGCACCGGAGGCCCACTGCCAGGCCTGAATGGGCATCTCCACCAGGCGCGCACCAAGGAGTTCGCAGGCGTCGCTCGCGGCATTGCTCACCGCCTCGCGGTCGGGGTCGCCATCGTGTCGCCAGGGTGAGAAGACCACCTCGTTGGGGCGCAGGTAGCGCAGCAGGAAATCCAGCAGGCTGTCCTGTCGCGCGGCCAGCCGGTTCGGCGGGAAACGGCCGCGCACCCATTTCATCTGCAGGGCGGGAATGCCCAGACGACGCAGCGAGTCGGAGTTTTCCAGCGCCTGCGCGACGCTGCGGCCTTGAGGTGAAGTGTCACCAGCGCCGGCTTCGTCGGTCACGGAAATCAGCTGCAGGGCATGGCCGCGCAGGCTGAGAATCTGCAAGAGCCCACCGCAAGCGAGGACTTCATCGAAGGGGTGGGTGGCCAGGATCACGGCGCGCTGGCAGGGGCGTAACAGACGGTCGAATTCAATCAGCGGTATTCGCTCGAGCTGGGCGCAGCTGAGCAGATTCCAGGGAGGCGCCAGGGCGGTGCTGCGCGAATGCATGTCCATTTCCATTCGATCTCCATCGATGCGCAATTCCTTCGCAGGCCCGCATCCTCTGTTGACGGCCACGCACGGTGAAACTTGACCCGTTCATCCTTGAACACCTGGCCGAGTTGAATGTCAGGCAAGCGGGGCTGGCCTAAGTTCGCCGCCACGTTTTGGCCGATGACGGGCGGTGCCTTCAGCCGAGGCCATCACCGAGAAACTTGCGAAGGAATTGCCGTGTCCTGGCCTGGCGGGGGTTCTCGAATACTGCTCGGGCTTCGCCCAGTTCGACGATTGTGCCTTGGTCTATGAACACAACCCGATTGGCCACGTCGCGCGCAAAGCCCATTTCATGGGTGACTATGACCAGGGTACGGCGTTCCTCGGCCAGGGCGCGGATAGTTGCCAGCACTTCGCCCACCCGCTCGGGGTCCAGGGCCGAAGTGGGCTCGTCGAACAGAATGACTGCGGGCTGCATGGCCAAGGCCCGGGCGATGGCCACGCGCTGCTGCTGTCCGCCGGACAGACTCTGCGGGTAGGCCTGCTCCTTGCCGGCCAGACCTACCTTGGCCAGCAACGTGCGGCCACGCTCCAGCGCCTGGGCATGCGGCTCGCCCAGAACAATCAACGGCCCCTCGATGACGTTTTCCAGCGCCGTGCGGTGAGGGAAGAGATTGAAATTCTGAAACACGAAGCCGACCTGTTGGCGCAGGCGGCGTACCTGTTCCTTGTGCCGGTGCCCGGCGCGACCCGCCTCGATGTGGATGTCACCGACCCGGATGCTGCCGGAATCCGCCTCTTCCAACAGGTTCAGGCAGCGCAGCAGCGTGGTCTTGCCGGAACCACTGGGTCCGATGATTGCCACCACCTCGCCAGCGGCCACATCCAGATCGATGCGGTCCAGCACCGTCTGCCCCTGGAAGGACTTGCTCAACTGGCGCACCTCGATCATCCGGCCTCCCGGCTGTGGCGATTGGCGCGGAGCTCCAGGCGGTTCTGCAGCCAGGAAAGCGCGCTGGCCAACACCCAGTAGATCAGCGCCGCCGCCAGGTACAGGGTGAAGATTTCGAAGGTCCGCGCGGTGATCAGCTGCGCCTGGCGAAACAGTTCAGGGACCTGAATGGTCGCGGCCAGCGAGGTGTCCTTGACCAGCGAAATGAAGCTGTTGCCCATCGGCGGCAGGGCGGTACGCGCCGCCTGCGGCAGGATCACCCGGCGCAGGGTCTGACTGCCTGTCATGCCGATGCTGGCGGCAGCCTCCCATTGGCCGCGGTCGATGGCCGCGATGGCGCCGCGCAGGATTTCCGACAGGTACGCCGCCATGTTCAGGGAAAAGCCGATCAGCGCCGACGGAATGGGATCGAGCTGAATCCCCAGTTGCGGCAGTCCGTAATAGATCATGAACAGCTGCACCAGCAGCGGCGTGCCGCGAATGAAGGACACATAGATCCGGGCGGTCCAGCGCAACAGACGCAACCGTGACAGGCGCATCAGCGCGAGCGCGAAGCCCAGCAGTAGCCCGAAGAACATGCCGCCCAGGCTGAGAAACACCGTATAGACCGCGCCGCGCAGCAGGTAAGGGGCCGAGTCGAGCAACAGCCCCAACAGGCCTTCGTTCATTCAGTTACATCGGCGTCGAACCACTTCTTCGACAGGGCCGCCAGGGTGCCATCGGCGCGCAAGGTAACGATGGCATCGTTGATGGCGGCCAGCAGCTCCGGGTCGCCCTTGCGCAGCGCCACGCCGGCCTCCTGACGGGCGAAGGGCTCGCCGCTGAGCACCAGCGCGCCGCCGGTCTGGCGCATCAGCTCGAACGCGGCCAGGCGGTCGATGAGGATGGCATCGATGCGACCGACGCGCAGGTCCTGGTACTTGGTGGGGTCATCGTCGTAGGTGCGTACCACGGCATCGGGCACGTTTTCCCGCAGCCATTGTTCGTAGTTGGTACCCAGGCCGACGCCAACTCGCTTGCCGGCCAGATCGGCGGGCTTGTCGAAGGTGGGCTGTCCCTTGCGCACCAGGGCCTGGATGCCGGAAACCGTATACGGATCGCTGAAGGCGTATTTGCGCCGCCGCTCCTCGCTGATGGTCACCTGATTGATCACCACATCCAGCCGGCCCGATTCCAACGCGGCGAGGATGCCGTCCCACTTGGTAGGTTGCAGGGCGGCGCGCACACCGAGCGCCTTGGCGAACGCCTGGGCGAATTCGACCTCGAAGCCGCTCAGCTGGCCGCGCTCGTCCTGGAAGCTGAACGGTGGATAGGTGCCTTCCAGCCCGACGCGGATCTCGCCGCGCTCCCGGATCTGGTCGAACAGCTCGCCGGCGGAGGCGGTGAAGGGCAGGGCAAGGATCAACAGCAACAGCAGCAGTCTGTGGCGCATGGCGACGCTCCGATCAGGCAGTGGCGGGTGGATAGGCGAACAGGGCCGGCGTGCCGCCGGTGTGCAGGAACAGCACCGGGCCTTCGGCGAAGCGGGTCAGGGCAATGCCGTCGAGCAAACCATCCATGGCCTTGCCGGTGTACACCGGGTCGAGCAACACGCCTTCGCAGCGCGCCAGCTTGTGCAGCGCGGCCAGGGTGCCTTCGTTCGGTTCGCCATAGCGGGGGCCGTGGTATTCGTCCCAGAGCTGTACTTCCAGGGACTGGGGCACCTCGACGCCAAGCAGCGCCGCGCAGCGCTCGATGAGTCCTTCGACCTTGGGACGCTGCGTCGCGGCGGGACGCGAGACGGTGATGCCGATGACCGGCAGCTCCGGCAGTTCATGGGCCAGCGCCAGGCTCAACCCGGCCTGGGTGCCGGCGCTACCGGAAGCCACCACCAGCGCGGCGAAGCGCTGCCCCAGCTTGCCAATCTGCTGTGCCAGTTCCAGGCCGGCGCGCACATAGCCAAGGGCGCCCAGCGCACTGGACCCGCCCACCGGCAGCACATACGGCCGCTTGCCCTGCGTGCGCAGGCGCGCGGCCACGGCTTCCAGTTGCACATCCGGGTCGTCCAGCGCTTCGACCGCCTCGACCGTGGCGCCGAACAGATCGAGCAACAGGCGGTTGCCGTTATGGAGGTAACAGGCCTCGGCACTGTCGATGGGGTTTTCCAGCAGGGCATGGCAGTCCATGCCGAGGTGAGCAGCCAGCGCGGCGGTCTGGCGCACATGGTTGGACTGGATGGCGCCGGCGGTCACCAGGGTGTCGGCACCGGCACGCAACGCATCGGCACCCAGGTATTCCAGCTTGCGCGCCTTGTTGCCGCCCATGGCCAGCGGCGTGAGGTCGTCACGTTTGATCCAGATGTCGCAGCGCATGTGCTGGGAGAGTCGCTCCAGGCGTTCCAGCGGCGTGGGCAGGGGGACCAGTTCCAGACGCGGAAAGCGCTCCAGTGCGGTGCTCAGCATGGCGGGACTCCGGTGGGCGATCCCCGTTCACTATAGGCAAGCCACCGCCGGCGCAGGCCGCAAGAGACGAACTGGCTTTCCCTGCGATGGTCTTTGACTAATGCAAAGGGAGTTTTCCGACAGCATTTCAGGGGGGACGCCATGACCCGTACACCACGGCCGATCGTTCTGTCCCATATCAGCAACCCGCAGGCGCCGCTGCATCAGTGTGAAACCACCCGCGCCCTGGCGCGCTGGCTGGCCAGCATTCGCGGGCTGGAATACGGCGGGGACTACGACCCCGCACAGCATGCCGGGCGGCGTCGCTATCTGGTGCCAACACACACCGTCAAAGGCGCCGAACAGGCTCGGTTTCTGCAGGTGAGCGGTCCGGACGATCTGTTTGGCGGCTACGTGGAGCGCCCGTTCATGGCCACCAAGGTGATTGCCCATCCGCTGGTATCCGCCAGCGCCATTCGGCCGGATGGCTGGAACGACGCCTTTTCGGCGCGCATCCGCGATTGCGTGCTGCCAGGGTTCAGCGTGTTCTCCCGTCCGGATGCCGAGGTGGCCGGCCAGTGCCTGTTGCCGCACGGCACCGTGCGCATCAAGGCGGCGCGAGCCAGTGGCGGGCAGGAACAATGGCAGGTTTCCGGCGAGGACGCATTTCGCGAGTGGCTGAATGAGCCACAGTGTGACGCCATGCTGGAAGGCGGCGTGGTCTTCGAACAGGATCTGGCCGATTGCCTGACCTTCAGTGTCGGCCAGCTGTGCATCGAAGGGCACCTGCTCAGTTACTTCGGGACCCAGCATGCAACGCCCGACCATACCGGTCGCCTGGCCTATGGCGGTTCCGATCTGGTGGTGGCCCAGGGCAACTATGCCGAACTGTTGCGCCTCGATCTGGCCGAGCCGATTCGCCAGGCCATCGACCAGGCGCGCCAATTCGATGCGGCTGCCGACGCGCTGCTGCCCGGCTTCTTCGCCTCGCGGCGCAACTACGACACGGTGCTCGGCCTCGACAGCCACGGGCAGGCTCGCGCCGGGGTGCTCGAACAGTCCTGGCGCATCGGCGGGGCCAGCAGCGCCGAGATCGCCGCGCTGCAGGCCTTTCTCGACAACCCGCAACTGCGGGCGGTGCGCGCCTCGTCGTTCGAGCGCTTCGAGGACAAGCCGCTGCCGGCCAATGCCACCGTCATCTTTCGCGGCGACGATGACGAAGTCGGCTTTCTGCTCAAATACGCGATGGTTGAGGCTTATGACGGCCAGGAGTGAAACGACACGCATCGAAATCGAAAACGAGTCCATGGAAGGCACGTTTCTCACCCCGCGCACCCGTGTTCCGGGCGTTCTGTTCGTGCACGGCTGGGGTGGCAGTCAACAGCGCGACCTGGCGCGCGCCAAGGGCATCGCCGGGCTGGGCTGCATCTGCCTGACCTTCGATCTGCGCGGGCATGCCAGCGCCGAGGCGCGCCTGTCCCAGGTCACGCGCGAGGACAATCTGCGCGACTTGCTGGCTGCCTATGATCGCCTGCGCAGACACCCGGCCATCGACTCCGATGCCATTGCCGTGGTGGGTACCAGCTACGGCGGTTACCTGGCGACCATTCTGACCACCCTGCGTCCGGTCAAATGGCTCGCCCTGCGAGTGCCGGCCATCTACCGGGACGCGCAATGGACAACCCCCAAGCGCCAGCTCGACAAGGCTGATATCGCCCTCTATCGCAGCCAATTCATACCGAAGGCAGAAAACCGTGCCCTGCGTGCCTGCGCCGAATTCCGCGGTGATGTGCTGCTGGTGGAATCCGAACATGATGAGCATGTGCCGCACGCCACGATCATGAGCTACCGCGCCGCCTTCCAGCAGGTGCATTCCCTGAGCCACCGGATCATCGACCACGCCGATCACTCGCTGAGCGACCGTGTGGCTCAGGAGTCCTATACCAATATTCTGGTCAACTGGATCACCGAAATGGTGGTGGGCGAGCGGCTACGCCTGGTGCGCGACTGACCGGCGATCCCGGGCATAGAACCCACCTACCGGCAGGCAGTCTGGGAAAGGGCAACTTTTCCCATCAGGAGCCTCACAGCATGCTCGACAACAAGCAGACCGTTTCCGTGCTCAACGACCTGATCGAAACCTGCAAGGACGGCGAGGAGGGCTTTCGCATCTGCGCCGAAGACATCCGGCGCCCAGAATTGAAAACCCTGTTCACTACCCGGGCCCGGCAATGCGCTGAAGCCGCGACGGAACTGCAGCAACTGGTTCGCCAGCTGGGCGGCGATCCGGAAACGGATACCAGCGTGGGTGGGGATCTGCACCGTCGCTGGGTGGATCTCAAGTCGGCGATCACCGGCAAGGATGACGAGTCGATTCTCAATGAATGCGAGCGCGGCGAAGACGTGGCCAAGCGCAATTACCAGAAGGCGCTAGAGAAGGATCTGCCCGCATCGGTGAAAACGGTGGTGCAGCGTCAGTACGAGGGCGTACTGCGCAATCACGACGAGGTTCGCGCGCTACGCAATGCGGCGCGCGCCAACGATTGAGTCGTGGCGGGCGGGGCTGGCACCGACAGGCCTCGCCGACCAGGTCCCTTAGGAATAGGGAATGATCGAGATCTTCCCGTTGGGCTCCAGGATGGCGTACTTGATCTGATCCATACGTTCCAGTCCCTGGCCCTGCCGTGCGGCTTGCAGGATGTCATCCTCCTGCAGGCGCGCCTCGGCCATTCGCGCCTTGAGAGGCCGCCCATTCTCGACCACCAGGGTCGGCGTACCGTCCAGCCAGCGAGCCACCGTTCTGCTGCGCAATTTGAGCATCGACAGGCCGATATCGATGGTGACCAGCGTGCTGATCACCAGGACGCTGTTGGTAATGGAAAAGTCATCACCCAGCAGCGCCTGCTGAGTCGCCTCGCCAATGATCAGCAGCAGGATCAGGTCGAACGGCGTGATTTCCGCCAGGGATCGCCGCCCCGCCAGACGGAAGAGCACCAGCAGTGCAACGTAGATGGAAGCCGCCCGCAGTACCGCGTCCATTAGGAAGACTCCTTCAGGGATAGATAAGCTGCCAGAACTTCAACTCTCGGCTGTCGAAGCGCAGCCGGTGATGAACCGTGCCAATTTCTTCCGGACGCAGCGTGAAATGCACGGATGCCCGACCGTCCCGATCCGCACGCACCCGCAACTTAAGCCCGCCTTGCTCGCTGAACGCTTCTAGCGGCTGCGGGTGAATGGCGTCGATCCGGTAGGTCACAAAGAATGGGGCTTCCAGAACCATTTCCAGCAGGGCGCCAGGCTCGCCCTGCAACGTCACGATCATGGAGCTGCTGGCGCCCTGGCGCAGGAAACGCTGGTAGTCGAGTTGCAGATGGCCGTCAGCGGACATCTGCTGATGCGTGCTGAGTGGTCCCTTGGAGAACAGCCCGAGCAGGGTCAGCAACACAAGGATGACCAGCATTCCCCAACCGACACGCTCCACTCTCCAGAGCTTGCGCTGGAAAGCGATGTCATCTTC
>DATJDB010000213.1:0-6938 GCA_035497635.1 Pseudomonas sp.
ATCGATGTGCGCGGCAAGACCAGCGTCACCGATTTCATGGTGATCGCCAGCGGTACCTCCAACCGGCAGGTCAAGTCGATGGCCGACAACGTCATCGAGAAGGTCAAGGCGCAGGGCAAGCGCCCGCTGGGCTGCGAAGGCATGGAAGGCGGCGAGTGGGTGCTGATCGACCTGGGCGATGTGGTGGTACACGCCATGCAGACCGCCACCCGCGAATTCTACGATCTGGAGCGCCTGTGGCGCGGCGCCGAGCAGAGCCGCGCCAGCCATGCTGACGAGCAAGAGCCTGAGCAAGAATAAGCCGTGAAGCTGCGCCTGATTGCCGTCGGCTCGCGCATGCCGCGCTGGGTCGAGGAGGGCTGGCGGGAATACGTCAAGCGCCTGCCTGCCGAACTGAGCCTGGAACTGGTTGAGATTCCCCTGCACACGCGCGGCAAGAATGCCGACGTGGCGCGGCTGATCCGCCAGGAAGGCGAGGCCATGCTGGCTAAGGTGCAGTCGAGCGAGCGCATCGTCACTCTGGAAGTTCAGGGCAAGCCCTGGAGCACCGAACAGTTGGCTGTGGAACTGGACCGCTGGCGTCTGGATGCGCGGACTGTCAATCTGATGGTCGGCGGTCCGGAGGGCCTGGCGCCCGAGGTCTGCGCGCGTAGCGAACAACGCTGGTCATTGTCGCCGCTGACCTTGCCGCACCCGCTGGTGCGCATTCTGGTCGGCGAACAGATCTACCGCGCCTGGACCCTGCTCAGCGGACACCCTTATCACAAATAGCGTGTAGTACCGATGCCGGATTCGCTCTTCATGCAGGACCACGAACGCGACGCCCGCCTGGTGCGGCGGCGCATGCTCGTGGGCGCGCTGGCGGTCGGGCTGCTCACCCTGATGCTGGTCGGGCGCATGTATTTCCTGCAGGTGGTCCAGTACGAGCATCACTCCACGCTGTCGGAAAGCAACCGCGTGCACGTCCAGCCGATCCCGCCCAATCGGGGGCTGATCTATGACCGCAACGGCATCATCCTCGCCGAGAACCGCCCGAGCTTCAGCCTGACGGTGACCCGCGAGCGCGCGGTGGACTGGCTGGCCGAGCTGGATCGGGTGGTGGAGATTCTCGGCCTGGGCGACAGCGAGCGGGCGCTGTTCGAGAAGCGCGTGCGCCAGGGGCGGCGACCGTTCGAGCCGGTGCCGATCATGTTCGAGCTGTCCGAGGAGCAGATCGCGCGCATCGCGGTGAACCAGTTCCAGTTGCCGGGCGTGGAGGTGACCGCCCAGCTGGTGCGGCACTACCCGCAGCAGGAACACTTTGCCCACTCGGTGGGCTACGTCGGGCGCATCAACGAGCAGGAGCTCAAGCGCCTGGATCAGATCAACTACAGCGGCACCCACCACACGGGCAAGACCGGCCTGGAACGCTTCTATGAGGCGGAGCTGCATGGCACGGTCGGCTATGAGGAAGTCGAGACCAATGCCCGGGGCCGGGTGCTGCGGGTGCTCAAGCGCACGCCGCCGGTACCGGGCAAGGATCTGGTGCTGACCCTCGACAGTCGCCTGCAGGCCGCCGCCGAGCTCGCCCTGGGCGGTCGGCGTGGCGCGGTGGTGGCAATCGAGCCGGCCACCGGCGAGGTGCTGGCGGTGGTCAGTCAGCCGAGCTTCGACCCCAACCTGTTCGTCACCGGCATCAGCTTTCGCCAGTACGCCGAGCTGAGCGAGTCCATCGACCGGCCGCTGTACAACCGGGTGATGCGTGGTCTCTATCCGCCGGGATCGACCATCAAGCCGATGGTGGTCGTGGCCGGACTGGATGCCAATGCCATCACGCCGGAGACCAAGGTGTTCGATCCCGGCTACTACCAGTTGCCCAACCTGTCGCACAAATACCGCAACTGGAACCGCTACGGCGATGGCTGGGTGGATCTGGACCTGGCCATCGCCCGCTCCAACGACACCTATTTTTACGACCTGGCCCATAAGCTCGGTATCGACCAATTGCACCACTACATGACCCGCTTCGGCTTCGGCACCCGGGTCGCCCTGGACATCTTCGAGGAAACCGCCGGGCTGATGCCCTCGCGGGAATGGAAGCAGCGTCGCTATCGGCAGGTCTGGTATCCGGGCGAAACGCTGATCCTCGGCATTGGCCAGGGCTACATGCAGTCCACGCCGCTACAGCTGGCCCAGGCCACTGCGCTGATGGCGACGCGCGGCAAGTGGATCCGTCCGCGCCTGGCCAGGACCGTTGGCGACGTGCCGCCGGTAGACAGCAATCCGGTCCCCGACATCGAGCTGCGCGACCCGCGCGCCTGGGACCACGCCCGGGAGGGCATGGAGTCGGTGGTGCATGGCCCGCGCGGCACGGCGCGGCGCATTGGCCTGAATTCCCCTTATCGCATTGCCGGCAAGAGCGGCACCGCCCAGGTGGTGGCCATCAAGCAGGGCGAGAAGTACGACAGCGAGAATCTGCAGGAACGACATCGCGACCACGCACTGTTCATCGCCTATGCGCCGGCGGAAGATCCCCGGATCGCCGTGGCGGTGATGGTGGAGAACGGAGAATCGGGCAGCGGCGTGGCCGGTCGCGTGGCCCGCCAGGTGATGGATGCCTGGCTATTGAATGAACAGGGCCAGCTCAAGCCGCAATTCGCTGCGCCACAAGCCCTGAAAGTGGTGAACGACCGTGGCAACTGAATTCAACCGCTCCCTGTCCGATAACGATCCGCTGGGCCGCCGCGCCAGCGTGCTGCAGCGCCTGCACATCGACGGGGTGCTGCTGCTGCTGTTGCTGACCCTGGCCGCGGCGAGCCTGTTCATCCTCTATTCGGCCAGCGGCAAGAACGTCGACCTGCTGGTGAAGCAGGCTACCTCGTTCGGTATCGGCCTGCTGGCCATGCTGCTGATCGCCCAGCTCGATCCACGCTTCATGGCCCGCTGGATTCCCTTCGGCTATGGCATCGGGCTGCTGCTGCTGGTCTGGGTGGAACTGTTCGGCTACACCGCCATGGGCGCAACACGCTGGATCAACATTCCGGGGGTGATCCGCTTCCAGCCGGCGGAGCTGATGAAAATCCTCATGCCGGCGACCATTGCCTGGTACCTGGCCCGCTACAACCTGCCGCCGAACCTGAAACATACCGCCTGGGCCCTGCTGCTGATCGGCATGCCGTTCGTGCTGATCCTCAAGCAGCCGGATCTGGGCACCTCGCTGCTGATTCTGGCCTCCGGCGCCTTCGTGCTGTTCGTCGCCGGCCTGCGCTGGCGCTGGGTGCTCGGCGCCATCGCCGCCGCAGTGCCGGTGGCGGTATTCATGTGGCTGTTCGTGATGCACCAGTATCAGAAGCAGCGCGTGCTGACCTTCCTCGATCCGGAGAGCGATCCGCTGGGAACCGGCTGGAACATCATCCAGTCCAAGGCGGCGATCGGCTCGGGCGGCGTGTTCGGCAAGGGCTGGCTGCAGGGCACCCAGTCGCATCTGGACTTTTTGCCGGAAAGCCATACCGACTTTATTATCGCCGTGCTGGGCGAAGAGTTCGGTCTGGTGGGCATCTGTCTGCTGCTGCTGCTCTATCTGTTGGTGCTGGCCCGTGGCATGGTCATCACCGTGCAGGCGCAGAGCCTGTTCGGCAAGCTGTGGGCCGGCGGCTTGACGCTGACCTTCTTCGTCTATGTATTCGTCAACATCGGCATGGTCAGCGGTCTGTTGCCGGTGGTGGGGGTGCCGCTGCCATTCATCAGCTACGGTGGTACGTCATTGGTCACCCTGCTGTCCGGGTTCGGGGTTCTCATGGCGATCCACACCCATCGCAAGTGGATTGCGTAATGTTCAGGGCCGCTATGCGCAAAACTGTCCAACGAATCATTCATGGCCTGCTGGGCGTGTGCGCCACGGGCTGCGTGTCTGTGAGCGGCGCCGCCGGCGGCGATTATCAGGACTCGCCTCAGGTGCGCGAGCTGATCGAGGAAATGACCCTCACTCATGGCTTCGCCACCGAGCAGTTGGAGGCGCTGTTTGCCGAGGCCGCGCGCAAGCCGGTAATTCTCGAGGCCATCTCCCGCCCCGCCGAGCGGGTCAAGCCGTGGAGCGAGTATCGGCCGATCTTCCTCACCGAGGCGCGCATCGCCCGTGGCGTGGATTTCTGGCGCGAGCACGAGGCCGCGCTGAGCCGCGCCGAGCGCGATTACGGCGTGCCGGCCGAAGCCATCGTCGCCATCATCGGCGTGGAAACCTTCTATGGCCGCAATACCGGCAGCTACCGGGTGCTGGATGCGCTGTCCACGCTGTGCTTCGACTATCCGCCACGCGCGCCGTTCTTCTGCCAGCAACTGCGTGAATTTCTGCTGCTGGCCCGCGAGGAGCAGATCGAACCGCTGCACCTGAAGGGCTCCTACGCCGGCGCCATGGGTCTGCCGCAGTTCATGCCGGGCAGCTTCCGCGCCTATGCGGTGGATTTCGACGGCGATGGCCGCATCGATATCTGGAACAACCCGGTGGACGCCATCGGCAGCGTGGCCAGCTACTTCAAGCGCCACGGCTGGACCGCCGGCGCTCCGGTGGTCAGCCGCGTGCGGGTCGAAGGCGAGCGGGTCGAGGAGGGCATCAGTCCCGGTCTCGAAGCGCAAATGAACGTGGCCGAGTTGCGTGAGCTGGGCTGGCATGCCGAGCAGCCGGTCGATGACACGCTGCCGGCAACCGCCATTCGCTTCGACGGCGAGGCGGGGGAGGAATACTGGCTGGGGCTGCCGAATTTCTATGTGATCACCCGCTACAACCGCAGCGCCATGTATGCGATGGCTGTGCATCAGCTGGGTGAAGCGCTGGCGCAGGCACGAGGGGTACGTTGATGCGATTGCTGCACCTGACACTATTGGCCGGCCTGCTGCTGGCGGGCTGCTCGAATCCGCCGAGCGGTACTCCGTCGCGAAGCGGCACGGACTATGCGCGCCCGCACCAGGACGGCGCGCCCTGGTGGGACATGGATGTCAGCAAGGTTCCCGACGCCGTGCCCATGCCCCACTACGGCCGCGTCAAGGCCAATCCCTATACGGTGATGGGCAAGAGCTACACCCCGATGAGCGATGGCCGGACGTATCGCGAATCCGGCACCGCGTCGTGGTACGGCACCAAGTTCCACAACCAGCTCACCGCCAATGGCGAGCGCTACGACCTGTACGGCATGACCGCCGCCCACAAGACCCTGCCGCTGCCCAGCTACGTGCAGGTGACCAATCTGGACAACGGCCGCAAGGTGGTGCTGCGCGTCAACGATCGCGGCCCGTTCTATTCCGATCGCATCATTGACCTGTCCTTCGCGGCGGCGAAAAAGCTCGGCTTCGCCGAGAGCGGCACCGCGCGGGTCCATGTTGAAGGCATCGACCCCTACCAGTGGTGGGCCGAACGTGGCCAGCCGGTTCCCCAGGCGCCGGCCCAGGCGGCGAAAGGCGCCTACGCTGCGAGCGCGCCGGGCCAGGTCGAACAGTACGTTCCGCCGCCCGCCCAGCATGCGGCCGCAGTGCTGCCGGTGCAGGTGGCCACCCGCGCCTCGGCCATTCCCGACAAGGGTTTCTACCTGCAGGTCGGAGCCTTCGCCAATCCGGACGCGGCCGAGCTGCTGCGCGCGCAACTGAATGAAACGGTATCCGTTCCTGTTTTCATCAGTTCCGTGGTCCATAATCGCCAGGTGCTGCATCGCGTGCGGCTTGGACCTATCGGTAGTTCCGACGAGGCACAGCGCCTGCAGCAGAGCGTACGCCTGGCCAATCTAGGCGCTCCCCAGCTGGTACGCCCCGACTGAGTGGGGCGTGTCCGCTTCGGTGATGAAACACCTGGTTACTCCCGCGCCGTGAACTAATGTTCCCTCCATGAGTCTGAGGGGGCTTTGGCCGCATGGCTTCGTTTTGACTTTTTTTGCAGGGAGAAGGATGAACATCTTCAGTTTTGCCCCCCGTGTACTGGCGTCCTTCCTGGCGTTTGGCGTTTCCATGAGCTGGGCCGCCGAGCCGATCATTCCCGCCGCGCCGCAACTGGCGGCCAAGTCCTACGTGTTGATGGATGCCGCCAGCGGCCAGGTGCTGGTCGAGCACAACGCCGATGAGCGCCTGCCGCCTGCCAGCCTGACCAAGCTGATGACCGCCTACATCGCCACCCTGGAACTCAATCGCGGACAGATTCGCGAAGAGGACAAGGTGCATGTCAGCGAAAAGGCCTGGCGCACCGGCGGTTCGCGCATGTTCATCCAGGTGGGCACACAGGTATCGGTCAGCGATCTGCTGCACGGGGTTATCATCCAGTCCGGCAACGACGCCAGCGTGGCGCTGGCCGAGCACATCGCCGGCAGCGAGGATGCCTTTGCCGATCTGATGAACCAGCAGGCCCAGCGCCTGGGCCTGACCAACAGCCAGTTCCGCAACGCCACCGGGCTGCCACATCCGGAGCATTACTCCTCGGCCCACGACATGGCCAAGCTGGCCCGCGCCATCATCTACGATGACCCCCAGCACTACGCGATCTACAAGCAGAAGGAATTCTTCTGGAACAACATCCGCCAGCCCAATCGCAACCTGCTGCTGTGGCGCGATTCGACGGTGGACGGCCTGAAGACCGGGCATACCGACGAGGCGGGTTACTGCCTGGTGGCGTCCGCCGAGCGTGACGGCCAGCGCCTGATCACCGCGGTGTTCGGCACCAGCGGCGAAGAGGCGCGTTCGGCCGAGACGCAGAAGCTGCTCACCTACGGCTTTCGCTTCTTCGAAACCCGCACCTTCTACGAGAAGGGCCAGGCACTCACTCGGGCCCGGGTCTGGAAGGGCGCGGAAAACGAGATCCAGGCCGGCCTGCGCGAGGACCTCACCCTGACCGTGCCGCGCGGGCGCAGCCAGCAACTGCAGGCCACGCTGGAGCTGGATCGTCAGTTGATGGCGCCGATCGAGCAGGGCGCGGTGATCGGCAA